>NZ_DATNPA010000192.1:0-10652 GCF_036703385.1 Allocoleopsis sp.
CCGTTCAAGAGGGAGTAGCAGCAGTTCTGTGGACTGAAAACTTTGCCTACGCCGATGGCTGGGATGAAACCAAACAGCGCTATCTGGGTCTAAAAGCGGGCGAACACATTACAGCCACCTTGAGCGGTCAAAGCTTGCTGGTCAAACCGGATGTCGCACAGCGGCAAAGAGAGGCAGATGCTGAGTTAGAACGTCAACGACAAGAAGAATTAGTTGGAACTGGCGGTTCGACTGCGGTTAAAACGACGACAGGCAGTTATGACACCAGCACGGCAACGGGTTCTAGTAGCACGACTGTCACTCCCCCACCCAAGAAATTGCAACGCTTTTATGGTTCGGTCGAGCTAGACCCCCTTCGCGTCACGCGGGACACCGGACTGGTGGCAGATGAGGTACTGCAACACCTCACGAGTTTACTCGGCGCAGAGGTTAAGGTAACGCTGGAAATTAGCGTGGAAGTTCCTGACGGAGTACCCGAACACGTCGTTCGCACGGTTACGGAAAACTGTCGCACCCTGAAGTTTAAGAACCAGGCGTTTGAAGAAGATTGATGGAATTGAGAACAGCACTACATCACAGTTAAGGTGAAGTGAGTGGCTATCGATGTCGATTAACCACAGTATTCCGACATATAAAGGCTCAATCGAGCTATCTTGCACTCGGCGTACACGTAGCTCGGCTCCATCCTGATAGGGGTAGGTGCGATCGCACCTAGCCAACACTCTCGCCTCCGGCGTTACTGCTGGAGCTTCTTATTTGGGAGGAGAACTATTTCCGGAAATAGTTCTCCCACTTTAGATATGGTAAGAACAACAAAAGTATAGTTTTGTAAGTATCTCAGCCAGGGTAATGGTTTAATAGACCTCTCCGGAAATTAAACTTTGGCTCAAGTAGAACAAGGCTTTCACACTAATTATTGGAGATGTCTAATTAGTATGAATGTAGCGGTAATAAGTCGCTGGTGAGATTTTCAGCGTCTCACAAATATCTTCTACGCTACGGCTTTTATCGGCAGCTAGGGACTTACCAATACTAATTTGTTTGTCAGTTAATACTCTCTTGCGACCCCCCTTTCTGCCTCTGGCTCTAGCAGCTTCTAGTCCGGCGTTGGTGCGTTCTCGGATAAGGTCGCGCTCGAATTCTGCGATCGCACCGAATACATGAAATATTAGTCTCCCGCCGCTAGTCGTGGTATCCAAGCTCTCCTGAATGCTTTTGAACCCAATGCCTCGAGCGCTCAATCCCCTCACGACTTCAAGTTGCAACTCTAAATTTATCAGTTATAGTTACTATCATAAAAATATATTTTTTTGGGGTAGTAACTTGTGGTTAGGCTCGATTTGCTGGCTCTTGAGCAAATTTCTGCTGGACTAATTCAGGTATCACAACGGCAGGGTAGGCTATATCCATACCCCAAAAATCTCCAATTGGGCTACGACCGAGTGGTTTTGGGGTTTCTACTTGGAGGTAAGCCGGAGCAAGCACCCTCGACGCTTCCAGAGTTCTATTACCACTGGTGTGAGAAGCCTTTTGAAGAATGGGGTGTGGAGGTTGTTGACCCGGAAGCCGATCCAGAGAACACCTTGCTTTTCCTCGGAGAACCAACTGAGCTTGCAATTGAATTAGCAGAAGCATTTGGTGGAAGCGTTCTCTCTCAGGAGCAGTCCACAATTGCATCTAAACTTCTTCAGCATTGCCAATCACATTCGCAAGGGGCGCAAATTTATACGAAGTTCCGAAGATTCATCATTGAGCATCCCGTTCTAACTAACCAGGCGTTAGTAGAAGCAAAAGGGCTGTTTGGACTTGGTGTTGGATTGGCTAACTTACTAGAGGAGTGTTACGAACCTGCACCTAGTTGTTACAGATTGCAGGGAAACTTCTACGCCTGTCCGTACTGCCATGCGCTGACATCAGTAGCGAACGCGCAAGTAATCGCGAACCCCGACTGCAATCGCTGTCCACCCGGACGTAGACTTAAGCGGAAGGTCAAGTTATCCCAGGACGTTTTTAAACTCAGACGTGGCATCGAGCGCTTCTGGTTCTACCCTGGACGTGCAGAAATTCGACTATACGAGAAGTTGGCAGAGCTAGGACTTCAGGTTGAGCTTTATCCATCCTGCGATCGCTACGACTTAAGAGTTACGTTTGCTGATGGAGAGGTCTGGGCACTCGATTTAAAAGACTATTCAAATCCTTATCTACTGGTGAAGCGCTTGGGCGATGAACCAATCCCAAGCGATCCCCCCTGGAATTTTGCCTATATTGTCGTTCCAAATGAGCGAAAGAGAGACCGTCCCGCCTACCTCAAGGAACTCAAGTCACGATGGCGTTGGCAGAATGTCAAACCAATGTTTGATGATGCCATTTTCGCTCTAGCCAAGAAAAAGGCTGGTGCCTCTACTGGCATAGACACCCAAATCCCCGAAGAGAGGGAAGGAAGGTAAAGCATGAGAGAGACTAGAACCTGGCGCTCGTCGGCTTCAAAAACGTTGCGGAAGCAAACAGCTTTGCACAAGGATCAAATTGAAGCCCTGCTCGATGTAGAACTTTGTCTATTTGCTATCGAGAGGCTGGGCATACAAACTGAACTGGATACGGCAACTTCTGCATGGTTGCTCATCTCTAGTCGGTTTTACCTATTCCCAAAATTAAAGTCGTTGCTTGACACAGCAGAGGCTCATAGAACTCTGTTTAATTTAAGGCAACTGCTTCCTTACATCACGAATGAGGATATTGCAGAGCAGTTAGTCAGGGTGTACAGGCAGATTCCATCCAAGTACCGAGCCTACGAGATTGATAACTCCTATCGATTTTCCAGAAAACCCATGCCCGCAATTTGGGGCAGCCGCTTCGAGCAGTTCGAGGATTTGCTGGGTAACAAGTTGAAATATCGCAATCGGACGGTTAAGTACGCCGAGCCTGGTAAGGAATATAAGTTCAAGGTTGAAGAGAATACGTATAGCGTTAAAATCCCGCCAGATTTTCCCTTATACCAGGGTAAGGTTATATCGCTACATCGGGAAAACATCAAAGCTATTTCCGTTAAACGGGAGGAGATAGAAGAGGCAGCACAATTTCTAGAAAAGTGCTGTGGTGGTGACTACACGAATCGCTTGAAGAATATACTCCTCGAACACTTCCAAGACATGGGATTTGCAACTACTAACGAGATCGTGTTCGACGGCGTAAAGCACATGGTTGGCTTGCTTAATGTTGGCAAATCCACCTTGATTGAGATTCTAACTGTAGTACTGGCTCATAAAGGGCATCGGGTTGGTGTAGTTTTTAGCGAGGTCGTAACCTGCCTAAGAATGGCGAGTCTGCTTTCAAAAGCTGGATTACGGGTATCAGTTGTCATTGGACAAAGGAACCGGAGAACTCATCTTGAGAACTGGCACAACGTTGATGGTGGCTTAGATGGCTTTGAGCATTTGTCTACAGCTTGCCCTTTAAGTCAATACTTTCAGCCATCAGTTCCATCTTCGCCTCCATGCTTCGATCTAAGAGAAGTTAAAGAACAGGAGAACGATGACCGAGATGAGGAGGGAGCAAGAATTTGTCCTCTAATTGGGCAATGCCCCAGGCACCGAGACGCTAACGAACTGAAGAATGCAGATGTCATTCTGACGACGACCGCTGCGGCTATATTCACTCGCCCACTTCCTCACGTCAGTCCGCAATCAATCACCTATTACGAACTGATGTATCGCACTTGCAGTGTTGTTTTCTTTGATGAGTGCGACAAAATTCAAGCTAACTTGGATTCAACATTTCTACCTGCTATCAAGCTAATTGAAAGAGGGAGTAACGGATTTCTTGACAAAGTTGTAACCTGGACGCGATCGCAAAAGCTACGCAACTCTAGAAGTGATTTGCGACAGGTTCTTTTTGGGCAATTCAATCATGCTCTCCAAAATGCCGATACTCTTGTTGACAACATTTGCACACAGTTGCAGGTTTCACCCAACGAGAGCGAGTGGCTGGCCGATCAATTCTTCACCTGCTCCTTTCTGGCGAGACGCTTCGTTCTGGAGATTGCAAAGGCTCAGGGCATTGATACTGAATCAAATACATTTATTCTTGACAAAAGCCCTGTCTACCAAGAGTTAGCTGAGTTTCTGCAAGGCGATTGGAAAAATTCTTGGCTTGCTCAGTATGCAATGAGGCTGGCGTCGGAGAACTGGCAAGAACAGCAGGAAACGATAACCTCAATAGAGAAGGAACTAACCGAGAAAGGTTGGTTGAAGGCGATTGATGACAAGTGGGGGTTTAGCTGTCGATTCGCATTGTTTCTCAAGCTAGTACTCTTCGTGTCATTTTTCCAGCAGGCAATTAAAACAGCCTATGGTTTAGCTGAACAGGCAGATGGTGCTGATGAGATAGTTTTTTTCAATCGGATTCCCCGCGACTTCTATGGATTGACTCCAGGACTTGCATCTGGTCTGGTTTGTGGATTTAAGCTCGAACAGCAGGAGAATCAATTAACGCTTTGGTACTTCCAGGCGCTTGGGCAGGGACGTTGGCTGTTAGAAAACTTTTCCCAAGTGTTTGCGGCTGAAGGAACTCAGGGAGCACATACTCTACTGTTAAGCGGCACAAGCTGGGCTGGGCAAAGCCCTATCTACCATGTCGATCTCAAAGTCGATTACTTACTACGCCCCAAAGAACACCAAGCTGTAGAAGCGATTGCTCAAAGCAACTTTCATTTCTCGCCTTGTTATTGGCCCGATGGTAAACCCGTTCGTATCTCTGGAGTCGAAAGTAAAGAGGAATCTCTACTGCAAGTTGTCCGATCGCTACTCCGACAAACCGATGTCTTGCAGCGTGACTTTAACGCTTTACCTGAGGGGCGAAAGCGTTTGATCTGGTACGTAAACAGCTACGAGCAGGTTGAGTTTGTTCATAATGCTGTTTTGACAATTGATACCAGTAAGGACTGGAGCTATCGGGTTGCAGCCTTAACCTCCCGTTCACCTTTGGAAGAGGTGGATGAATCGTTGATTGCCCGTGGCAATATTGAAAATTTCGCCAATACTAACCGAGCAATCCTCATTGCACCCATTGCTGCAATTGGGCGCGGTAAGAATATCTTGAACGCTCAGGGGTTGAGTGCCTTTGGTGGCGCATACTTTTTGGTACGCCCACATCCTGCCTCAGACGACCTCGACTACAAGTTCCGGTTAGCACTTTGTGAAGAAAGAAAAGCGATCGCTCTTGAGCGCAAGGGAGGTTTGCTAAAAGCTTGCGAAACCTGGCGTAGTGAGGGGTATAGCATTTTCTTGAAAAGCCTTGATACCACTTTGCGGTATTCCAACAGAGGAATGTCTAAAGAAGTCAGGGAAGGACTGATTTGGACTCAGCTAGTGCTGACTTGGCAGGCGATTGCTCGCACAATTCGCGGTAACCAGCCAACCCTGATTCGATTTATTGATGCTGCTTGGGCACCCAATCTCGCCATAGGTAAGCCCGAAACGGCACAAGAGTCTCTACTTAAAGGTTTTGAATACGTTCTTCGTCCTTACCTTTCTAAGAGAAAAACCGGCTACGATGCCCGCGAACTTGCACTTGTGCGGGCACTCTATGAACCCTTTTATCGTGCATTGGAGAAGATTGATGGCATCCAAGTCTGACACAATTCAACTGTTTGCTCTGCAAGTACCAACTCAACTGTCTCTTCCGTTTGACCTATATGCACTAACGGTTCCTCAGGAGTGGAAGGAGCTATTCTGCCGATTGCAGCAGCATAAATTGGGCAAAAACTATGTCTTGCCACCGATAGAGTGTCTCAATCAGGTGCTTCAACTGCTGATTGAGGACATTTTGTTTCCTTCTCCAAATGCGTTCAAACTCAAATCTACTGTTAAATGGCTATATTCCAAAACGGCAACCGTCTCTACTGACTACATTGCCACTGTTGTCAAAATATGGCTATCTGTCTCATTTGAAAACTGTACTTTCCTGACCCAGAATGACATTGACCAGATCCATGCCCTCTCAGGTAGCGATTTGCAGTTTGAGAAGGTACAGCTTCCCGATCCAGTCTGGAAGATTGAGGATGGAGAGTTAAAAATCGCTCCACTGTACTACGACTTGATTCCTTATCTCTTTGCAAACGCAGTAGCCTCAAGTCCTCTCCCTTTAACAAATCCTCGAACTGGTAAGGTTTTTGAGACAGTAACCTTCTGCGAAAGTGCTTCAGATGAGAGTAGTGCTAAGGAGGTTATCAGTTGGCCACCCATATTAGCTGTTCGGGAAAGAGTGAAAAAGGACAGTAAAGAGAAGGAAAAAACTCGACATTACTACTCGTACAGTGCAACGTTCGCACTACACTACAACGCGGGTGGTGTTCCTTATATTATTTGTAACTATGGCATCAAGCGATGGGTCAGTTGGGAATTAGACTACCTACGCTTAGGTGCAACAGTTTGCATTAGTCCCACAAATACTCAAAGATTTGCATCCTGCAAGTTGAAGTACATGGGCAAGGAAAAAGGCGTAGATTTTGAAAACAATCTGGCACGTTTATTGAAAGAGTTGAATTTCAAAGATAAATTCACTGCTAAAGACGTTATTCAATCACCTTACAAAAATGATGAATTGGCATGGGCAGTGACTTATAGTAATACGATGTCACGCTCTCACAATTCAGATACTGGTTTCTTTCCTATAGACCATGAAATTCTTCTGCGAACCTGCCGAAATCGATTTCAAGAGGTCTTGGGTAATGGTTTTTCTTTATTAGAAAGTTATGCCTGCTGTGGCAATAAGAAAGTGCTTAGAAAGGCAAGTTCTGAGTACAGAAAGGTTGCAGACTTTATTAAGTCACATTTTGCTGAAGAAACCAAAACTCCGCCCTTCTATATCCCACCTAATCTCAAGCTAATGTTGCTCTTGCAGGATACGCCAGCGGAAACATTAGTCCGCTCACTTGCCAAGAAGTACGGGATTAGTGAGATAGATGTACGTAGTCTTGGCTCTTTAGGTGCTGAGTTGTCAGGAAGTAAGTGGAAGAGTGAGTGCGGTAGCAGAATCCGAGAATTTCAGAAAACTGTGCCGCCTCAACCAGTGGAACAGCGAACAGTGACGCTGATTGAGCTCTTACCCAAGGAGTATTTTTGGCAGGATGCTGCCAAAGACCCAAAGCCTTGTTTCCGACCTGCATTGGCAATGCTAGGTAGCGTTACCGATCACTTTGAACCTAAAGAAGAAAATGATAGAGAGGATTTTCTTACTTTAGAGGATTTAACTAATGAACTTGCTCGGAGGGAATCTGCGAAAGAATCTGCCAAAGAGGAAGGCAAGTTATCTAAAGCGAAGTCACTGAAAAGTGAATTTGCCCACCGTGTTGAAGCTTCACTGCTAAGTGGTCTATCTATGGCTGGGGCTTACGTCTACCCAACTTTTGAGGCAGAACAATTTCCCTCCAATGTTGCTAGTGTAGGTGTGTACTTAATTCCCTTCTATAAAGGCGAAAAGACCGAGTATCTCCCTGTCGCAGTGCGTATGGACGAAGCAGGCATTACGGCGAGAGCATATGGATGCGATGAATGGCTAGATTTCTATATTTTTCAAGTAAAAATGGCTTCAGACCCAAAGGCATTTCAGTCACTCGAATTTAATAAGAGTAAGATTCAGTCTTGGGTATTTAACAATCTATTTTTAGAGTCCAAACAGCCAACGTTATACTGTTTTGATGCCAGCAATCTTCGGACTAGAGGCTTAGAGTTTCTCAAGAAGAAATCCTGGCGGAAGCACTCCCTTGCCTTCGATACAGGCGAAGAAGTCCAATATATTCCTATCTCAAAGTATCCTCAGGTTCGTATAGCCTGCATTATTACACCTAGTACCTTAGAAGTTCCGGTATACAGGGTTGTTGGTGAAGAAGGGAAACTAGCAGGACACACGGCTGGTGTGTTTTATCCATCATCCCAAAGTTCTGAATGCGGGTATTACTATCTGAGCAACCAGCGCCCCGAATCTCGCAGTGGTGGTATCCTCAATGAGAGTAAGTTAGTATCCTTAGTAACAACCAAAGGAAACAATCCAGGGGAACCAAAAAAGCCAAAACCACTAGCTCAAGGCTATAATCCGCGTGGAGTTTTTCTCAACCTTACCCTCCAAGAAGGAGACTGCTTTAGTGATTGGGCAAGCTTCGTCCAATGCCTTCGGTTATATGGACTGATCCAGTATCTTGGGGCAACAACATTGCCTTCTCCACTTCATCTTGCTGCTGGGCTTGAAGATTACCGACCAATCCAAGCTATCCGAGAACCTTAACGGGCAACCAATGCGGTTGTGTTGCCAAAACTAAGGAAGAAGGGGGAAATATATTTGTTTTAATCAGACATTGAGCCATCTTACCTGGAGAGCGATTTTTTCGAGGGAGATGGGCGACTATGAAACAGGGGTTTTAGAAGTTAACTATCCACCGCTCTGGTTTGGTAGGATTTTCTGAAATGCTTCCTAAATACCCAACTGTTTTTGTGACAACTTTGCCTTCTACTCGCTGGGAGTAGCAAAGATGGCAGTACCACGAAATCCCCTGTTTCCCGATGCGCTTTTTCCAGTTGGGGTACATAGATGCAAGGTACAAATTTGTACCTTACATTGTAAGTCATCTCTTTTGTAAGGTATAATTTTGTACCTTACAAAGTCGGGGATAAATTTGTACCTGAAAGCGATGGCATATCCCAACTCGAAGAAACGCATTCCACGCGCTGCGCCAGTTGGATGTGATTCCTCCTCACTCATCTCGATTTGGTTAGCTTTTAACGTGGGGCACTCACTATTCCTTGGAGAGCAACGCTTCAATCTGACTCAACAATGATTCGAGTTTCTTCCTCTTTTTTGGGTCATCCCACACTTTTTGTTTCTTAGCTAGTTGGTAAGTGGTTGTCATCCGAGTGGCGAGGGGAGGAGATTCGGTTGGCGGTTGAACAGCTTTGACTCGCTCCTTGATTTGACTTAAGGAGAGGGAAGAAGCGATCGCATCTTCCAACAGCTTTTTACGTTCAGCTTCGTCTTTAATTTGTGCTAGAGCTTTGGCTTTGGTGTACTCAAGGTGTCCCGAACGTAAAGCATCCAGAATGTCAGCAGGCAGTTTGAGGAGTGGGAGGCGGGTACGGACAAACGACTGCCAGTTCATTCGTCCCACAGAGGCCAACACTTGCTCTATGGTTTCGGTTTCCTCTTTACCCGAAACGTTTCGGGTAACTTTTCCTTTTGCTTCATTTTCCATGCGGTAAAGCTTCGAGGACACTTCATTTGTGTCACATTCCAATCGGAGAGCCAAAAGATTGAGGAGTCCTTCCGTCTCCTCAACCGGATTGAGGTCTTCTCGTTGCAGGTTCTCAATCAGGGCATACTGGACGGCCTGGTCATCCGTCATTTCCCGAACAGTCACAGGCACTTCGGTTAATTCTGCCTCCTGAGCCGCTCGGTAGCGTCGCTCTCCAGCGATTACCTCATACTTCTCTCCCACAGGTCGAACTAATAGAGGCTGGAGGATGCCTTCGCTTTTGACTGACTCCACCAATGATTGCATCGCTTGGGGGTCAAAATAACGCCGGGGCTGAGTAGGAGGCAGGGTAATTTGGTCGAGGGGAAGGGTATGGGGAACCGATGATTCCTCTTCAGAAGCAAATAGAGCTACATTTTTCAGCTTTGAGCGCTCGGCAGGGGGTTGGGTGCGGCGTCGGGGACTCATGTCATCTCCTCCAAAAAGATGGCTATCTCATCAAATAAGCGTAGGATAGCCGGATGTTTATTTGGGCAAAGCGCTAAAGGCTTGCCATACTCAGCGGCTTCCGCCACCGCTGTGGCACGGGGCAGTGGGGGAAATACGGGTGCTAGGTTTGAGAGTTGTTCGGAAATAGATTGTAAGGTGCGCTGATCGAGCGAGTTACTGGCGCTGTACATCGTCGGGAAGAATCCGGCAAACTTGAGGGGACGGTTGAGCTTGCGCTGCACTCGCGCTACGGTTTTCAAGAGAGAGTCGGTTCCCTTCAAAGCTTTGAACTGACACTGAATGGGGACTAAGACATGAGTCGAGGCAACGAGGCTAATTTGAGTCAATATCCCTAAGCTAGGGGGGCAATCAATCAAAATGAAGTCGTAGTTGTCTAATAAGGGAGCCAGTACCTCTTTAAGCCGGAACTCGCGCAGTTCGGCAAAGATTAGCTCCTGCTCGGCGTTGGCTAATAAGATATTGGCGGGAGCCAAGTCCATGCCATGTAAGTCTCGGTGTAAGGGAAGCGGCTCGTCTTGTTCGGAGACTAGGGCATCGTATATCGTTTTCTCTAAATCTGCTGGCTCCAGCCCCATGAATGTAGAGAGGGAAGCTTGGGGGTCGATGTCTACCAACAAAACTTTATGGTGGCGTAGGGAGAGGTGATAGCCAAGATTTTGGGTGAGCGTCGATTTGCCAACGCCGCCTGCTTGATTGAACAGTGAGATAACAACAGTCAACGATAGCTATAGAGAGTGTTCCTGCTCAGACTATACCTCTACAGGAGTTACGCATTGACAGGAAGAAAATCAGGTGTGTGAGCGGTGAGTGGCTTAGTACGGTTTTCCAGAATATATTCACGAATAACTGCTTTAAACAAATTTCTTTGGACTTCGTACCAATTGCTAATTAGATTTTCGAC
>NZ_DATNPA010000193.1:0-14522 GCF_036703385.1 Allocoleopsis sp.
AAGTCAGCCCTGCAAAATGCTATTTTTCAGGGTTTCTAGGAGCGGTTAATCAAAAATTCTCAGCCTCACTATTGGGGGCGAGTACGTCGGTAGTAAGTACTGCGGCTAATCCCTAAAGACTTACAAATATCGGCGATGGAATCCGTTGAGGTGTCTGCCAGATGTTGGGCTGTCGCAATCTTCTTTTGGGCTATAGCCTGCTTCCTACCACCTTTCCTCCCCCTAGCTCTAGCCGCTGCTAATCCCGCCATCGTTCTCTCGCGAATGATGTTACGCTCAAACTCGGCTAGAGAACAGAAGATGTGAAAGATTAGCTTTCCGTTGCTGGTGGTCGTATCGATGCTCTCGGTCAGACTGGCAAACCCAATTCCTTTGGCATTGAGGTCTTCCGCGATTTCAATCAGATGCTTGAGAGAACGTCCCAAACGGTCGAGTCGCCACACGACCAAGGTATCACCTTTACGGAGCTGTTCGAGGGCTTTGTCAAGACCAGGGCGCGATGCGAGAGCTCCACTTGCCTTGTCAGTAAAGATGCGTGAGCAATTAGCAGCTTTTAAGGCGTCAGTTTGCAAATCCAACGTTTGCTCATCTCGACTGACACGGGCGTATCCTATTTTCACTCTTAGGCAATGTCTCGCAACTCATTCACTCTAGAGTATCACGAGACACGGATTGAGAGACGAGTTAAGAGACACCCAAAACGGGGATTTGAGGATTGTGCAAGTGAGTGAGTCAAAGTGTCTTATAGACGACCGTTTTTGAGAGAGTGATTCAATTGTGTGTTCGGCTGATAACGACTAAAACTGTATCGAGGCAGTATAGTAACAACTCTTACATCAAGCCTAAACGTTGGAGTACGAAAGTTGAGATAGGTGTAGAATGCCCATCATCACGCTCGTTTTTACAAGGTTATGTCGCAAATTCTTGCGATCGCCAACCAAAAAGGTGGGACTGGCAAATCGACAACAGCCGTCCATCTTGCCTATTATTTAGCCATACAACAGGGTCATAAGACTCTGCTGATTGATGCAGATTCGCAGAGTTCGTCATCTCAATGGCTGCACAATCTAAAAAAGTCTATTGCCTTTAAAGCGATTCATGAGAAAGACCGACTATTTGAGGAAATTCCTCGGTTAGCCTCTGACTATGATTACCTGGTGATTGATGGACCAGCAGGACGGCTAGATGACGAAACGAAAGCCATATTAGCCTGGAGCAACCTGGTGGTTGTACCAATTCAGCCTAAAGTGCTAGACCTTAGTTCTACGCTCAAGGCTGTTATGCTGATTAATCAAGCTCAGCAGATTCGACAAGGCCAGCCCTTAGGTACTCTTTTTCTCAATCGAGCCAAACCAGGAACTCGCTTAAAAGATGAAGCCACTCGCTTTCTTCAGGCGGTTCCAGGCATGGTCGCGCTCAAAACAATTATTCATGACCGTGAGGCAATTGCCGATGCACCTGGGCAAAATGCTACCACCTGGACGATGTCGGGAAGACCAGCCGCATCGGCAAGGCGTGAATACAAGCAACTATTTAGCGAAATTCTTTCTCTCCTTAAAGGTTTAGATCCAACTTGACACTTTTGAAGCTCTTTCAAAGCTTTCTGGCAGACTTCCACCCCTGTTATGGCCCAAAAACGTAAATCACTCGATGAAAGTGCTCTTGAGTTTTTTAAGAGTCCGATTCCTGAGTCGGCAGAAGCTCCAGCTAAAGCCGCCGAATTGGTGGCTCTAGAGTTAATTCATCTGCCAAAGCAGCAACCCCGACGCTACTTTGATGCCCGAAAGCTTCAATCTCTGGTGCAGTCGGTCAAAGAGCATGGAATTTTGGAACCTTTACTCGTGCGTCCTTTATCTGACAAACAGTATGAGCTAGTAGCTGGGGAGAGGCGCTATCGTGCGGCAAAGGAAGTCAATTTATCTCAAGTCCCGGTAGTCATCCGAGAGTTGAGTGAATCAGAAGCGCTCCAACTTGCCTTAGTTGAGAACCTACAACGAGAAGACCTTAACCCAGTAGAGGAAACTGAAGGGGTTTTGCAGTTGCTTGCCCTTAAGCTCAGCCTAACTGTTGACGAGGTTACGTCTCGTCTCTATCGGATGTATAACGAAGTCAAAGGCAATGTAAATTCGGCTAACCCTAACGTTAGGGTTAGCGACCAAGACCCGACTGTTCAATCTGTATTTGACTCTCTAGGACTGATGGGTTGGGAGTCCTTTGTCAAAAATCGCCTTCCCCTGCTGAACTTACCCCCTGAACTTAAGGAAGCGTTAAGTCGCGGAGAAATTGCTTACACCAAAGCCCAAGCGATCGCACGAGTTAAGGATGAGCAAGAGCGCAAGGCTCTCCTTGAAGCTGCCCTGAACGAAAACTTATCTTTGAGTCAAATAAAAGAACGCATTGCCAGCCTAAAGGATAAGAGTGCTGATAACAATGAGGGCGAACCCTCCTCTCTTCGTAGCCGCATGGCGACAGCCTATACCAAAGCCAAGAAGTCGAAAATTTGGGAAGACCCCAAAAAGCAGAAACGGCTAAAGAAGCTTTTGGCGGAACTGGAAGCGCTGGTTTCTGAAGGATAGAAATTTATTCCTCTACTAAAGAAGTGCGTTCAGAAAGTGGACGAGCACTGGTGAAGTGCAGTAAAAACGTAGAAGCCATTTTTCGGAAAAAATTGTTTCATTTTTACTTTCGCAAAAAAATAAATAATAAGGAACACTTACCCCTTTGCTCAATAGCGAAGGGTCAGAACCCATGTCTAAATCAGCCACTGAGCGTTTTATCCCCACTCCTGCCTCTATTGTTTCCTGTCGGTCACGCCAATGGGTGGTGCTGCCTTCGGAAAACTCGGACATCATCCGCTTGCGTCCCTTAAGTGGTAACGAAGACCAGATTTGCGGCATTTATCAACCTCTGGGACTCGAAGCACTAGCGCCCGCTCAATTTCCTCTACCCCAACCCGAAGCCATTCAAGACCACGCTGCCGCCCAACTGCTGATGGATGCCGCCCGGTTGAGTCTGCGGAGTGGAGCTGGACCCTTTCGGTGTTTGGGGCGACTCTCCGTGCGACCCCGTCCCTACCAGTTAGTGCCGTTGTTGATGGCACTGCGCCTGGAGACGGTGCGACTGTTGATTGCCGATGATGTGGGGATTGGGAAAACCATTGAAGCGGGCTTGATTGCCCGCGAACTTTTGGATAGGGGAGAAGTCAAGCGATTAGCCGTCCTTTGCCCACCCCAACTGTGTGACCAGTGGCAGCGGGAACTCCAGGAGAAGTTTCAAATTGATGCAGTGGTTATTCGTTCTGGCACTGTCTCAAAGCTAGAACGAGGACTGCCCTCTGGCGATCGCCATATCTTCGACTATTACCGACACATTATCGTCAGTCTCGACTACGCCAAGTCAGAGCGGCGTCGTGCTATCTTCCTCTCCCATTGCCCCGACTTGGTCATTGTAGATGAAGCCCACACCTGCGCCCATACCAACACTGAAGGAGTGGCGGTACAACAACGTCACCAATTGGTGCAGTAGATTGCCGAAAAAGCAGAGCGACATTTGGTTTTACTAACGGCAACGCCTCACAGCGGGATAGAAGCCTCGTTCTTATCGATTCTAGGTTTACTCAAGCCGGAGTTTGAACAGCTCAACCTCGATCGCTTAACCGATAAAGAACGCCAAGAGCTTGCCAATCACTTTGTCCAGCGCCGACGGGCAGACGTGAAGTTGTGGTTGGGCAATGAAACGCCGTTCCCGGAACGAGAACCGTTAGAGCTTCCCTATCGCCTATCAAAAGAATACCGCAGTTTATTTGAAGACGTTTATAACTTCGCCCGTGGGTTAGTCAAGACAGCAGATGACCGTCTCAGTTATGCCCAACGTCGGGGACGATATTGGTCAGCTTTGGCGCTGATTCGTTGCGTGATGTCTTCTCCCGCTGCCGCTATCGCCACCCTCAACCGTCAGGCGAGTAAAGCGGGAGATGTCACTGAGTTAGTTAGCGACTTGGATGAGGAGTTGATGGGGGCTTATGTTTACGACCCCACAGAACAGGAGCAAGCCGTTGATGCACCGCCGACTGTAGTGGTGGAACAAGGACAGCAATCCTATGGGGACTCCGATAGACGCAAGTTGAGGGCGTTCGTCCAAGCGGCGGAGAAACTCCAAGGACAAAAGGATGCCAAATTGCAAAACGCGATCGCATCCGTCGAATCTCTCATCAAAGAAGGCTTCAACCCTATCCTCTGGTGTCGTTACATTGCCACAGCTAACTACGTCGCTGAAGCGCTGCGGCAGAAGTTGGAGAAAAAAGGCAGCAACATCCGCACGATCGCAATTACCGGGGAACTGTCGGAAGACGAACGGGAAATCCGGTTAGCCGAGTTGAAGTCCTATCCCCAACGGGTGATGGTTGCTACCGACTGCTTGAGTGAGGGGGTGAACCTCCAAGAACATTTTAGTGCTGTTATACACTACGACCTGCCCTGGAATCCGAATCGTTTGGAACAGCGGGAGGGACGGATTGACCGCTACGGGCAACCTGTGCCAATTGTCAAAAGCTTTTTGCTCTACGGTCAGGATAACCCAGTGGATGGTGCCGTGCTGGAAGTATTGATTCGCAAGGCGGTACAAATCCACAAGACGCTGGGCATTACGGTACCCGTCCCGATGGATAGTGCTACGGTGACGGAGGCGGTGTTTAAGTCTCTGTTCGATCGCGTCCCAGAGGCAAAGCAGCTATCGCTATTCGACTTGCTCGATTCTGAAGATTCTGCCCTAAGTCAGGTTCATAAAAGCTGGGACAGGGCAGTCGAACGGGAAAAACTCAGTCGGACTCGCTTTGCTCAACGGTCAATTAAGCCTGCTGAGGTGGAGCAGGAGTTGGTGGAGTCCGATCAGATTTTAGGAAGTGAATCAGATGTTGAGCGTTTTGTCAAGTCCGCCTGCGAGCGGCTGAACAGTTCCTTGATTAAGAAAAAGCAGGGATGGTTGCTGCAATCGCCGCCTCAATGTCTGAAGGCGGTTCTGGGAGATAAGCCGCGTTTGATTTCCTTTACAACTCCCGTACCCGAAGGGGTGGAATACATCGGACGCAATCACCCGCTGGTTGAGGGGTTAGCGCGTCATTTGCTGGAAGAGGCACTGGACAATGTGCCAAATCCTACTGCTGCCCGTTGTGGCTTCACGGTTACGGATGCTGTAGAAAAGCGTACCACGCTGCTGTTGGTGCGACTGCGGCATCTGTTAGACAGTCCGAAGCACCAAAGTTTGCTAGCGGAAGAATGCTTTGTGGCTGGCTTCACCGGAGCACCATCCAATCCGCTGTGGCTATCAGCAGAAGAGGCAATGGAACTGTTGCAACAAGCGGAACCTGTGGGGGATATTCCGCCAGCGATGAAACGCTTGGAAGTCGATGAACTCTTGGGGCGAATTGAGGAACTGAAGGAAGAATTACGACAAATTGCGGAACGGCGATCGCATTCTCTTTCCCAATCTCATCGCCGTGTTCGAGCAATCACCAAGGAAGGACAGGTCAAAGTTACCCCCCAACTCCCAATGGATATTTTGGGCGTCCTAATTTTACAGCCAGGAAAGAAGAAAGGTAAATAAATGAGCGCAGTCGCAACCACCTTAATCGGAGTTCAAATTGAGGGGAATTTGATTGCCCCTGACATGACCACAGATTTGCTGGCTGGAGAAATTAAAGGGCAAACACCGGAAGACTTTAATTTTGCCAAGACTGATAAGCTTGCCGATGAAATTGCGATCGCGTGGGGCGATGCTAAGGCATATTGGACAGCATTTCAACGGCGACTGGCGCGACTGGATGCAGACGATATGGCTACCAGTCTCACTCGCGAACAATGGGCGGTGCCGTTATTAGAAAGTTTGGGCTACAGTCCGGTTTATACGGCTAAAGCTGAGATTGTCGATGGGCAAACTTATGCCATTTCTCATCGTGCTGAAGCGGGGGAGAATAAACCGCCTATCCATATTGTCGGCTGTCGGGTGAAGCTGGAACAGCGTCCGCCTAGCGGTACGCCTCGACTCTCGGCACACACCCTGATGCAAGAATACCTCAATCGCACCGAGCATCTGTGGGGTATTGTTACCAATGGGTTGCAGTGGCGGCTCCTGCGGGACTCCTCGTTGATGTCTCGCCCCACCTATATTGAGTTTGATTTAGAACAAATTCTCAACGGGGAGAACTTTGCCGAGTTTGGGCTATTTTATCGCCTCTTCCATCGTTCCCGCCTGCCGCAAGGGATGGATGATGCGGATGAGTGTTTGCTGGAGTACTATCACCAGGAAGCGATTCAGCAGGGAGGACGAGTCCGCGACAGACTCCGGGATGGGGTGGAAAAAGCTTTGGTTTTGCTGGGTACGGGATTTCTACAACATCCTGCTAACCAGCAACTGCGGCAGCAGTTTGAGTCGGGGGAACTGACGGATAAGGTTTACTACCGCCAACTGCTACTGCTGATTTATCGCCTTTTGTTCTTGATGGTTGCGGAATCTAGGGATTTGTTACTCGCTGACGAAGACCCAGAGAAAGCGCGAATCTACAAGGAATATTACAGCGTTTCGCGCTTGCGGAATATAGCAGAACGCCGCAGTTATCGGCGAGAGGGGTTCCAAGATTTGTGGCAAGGGTTGCGGGTGACGTTCCGCTTGTTTGATGAAAACTGGCGGGGGGAAGCGTTAAAGCTTTCTCCTCTCAATGGTGACTTATTCGGTTCCAAGACGCTGCAAGATTTGGATGCTTGTGCGATTGATAACCACGATTTGCTCTTAGCCATTCGGGAGTTATCCCTGTATGTAGCCGTGCCGACGGCGGCTTCTCGCCGAGTACAACAAGGGCAGTTGCGCCGGGTGAATTATGAGGCGTTGGATGTCGAGGAATTGGGCAGTGTTTATGAAAGTCTGCTCGATTTTCATCCCCAGGTGGTGCAACGGCAGGGAATTTATGAGTTTGCCTTGGTGCTGGGGAGCGATCGCAAAACCACTGGTTCTTACTATACGCCACCGGAGTTGGTCGGGCAGTTGATTAAGAGTGCTTTGGAACCTGTCATTGCTGATAAGTTGAAGGGGACGAAAACTCCGGCAGAACAAGAAGCGGCTTTACTCAGTTTAAAGGTTTGCGACCCTGCCTGTGGTTCGGGACATTTCCTTTTGGCAGCAGCGCGGCGGATTGGTAAGGAGTTGGCTAAGGTTAGGACGGGAGAGGCGCAACCGGGACCGAAACCGTTATCCAAAGCAATTCGAGATGCGATTCAAAACTGCATCTATGGGGTGGACTTGAACCCCTTGGCGGTTGATTTGTGCAAGGTGGCGTTGTGGATTGAGGGGTTTAATCGGGGGTTCCCGCTGAATTTTCTCGACCACCGGATTAAATGTGGCAATTCCCTGGTGGGAGTGCTGGATTTGGATTGTCTCAAGGAAGGCATCCCGGATGAGGCGTTTAAGGCGGTGACGGGGGATGATAAAACGCTGTCCTCGCAGTTTAAGAAGCGCAATAAGAAGGAACGGGAGACGGATAACAAGGGGCAGTTATCGATTTTTGTTGACCAGTTGGATGAATCGCGATCGCAGTATGCTCAAACGCTACGGCAGGTAGGCGCGATTGATGAAAAGACTACGGGGCAATACCGAGAAAAAGCAACTCAATATTACCAGAGTCGCCAAGATTCTGGGTGGTGGCGAGACTATTCTGCCTGCAATTTGTGGACGGCAGCATTTTTCATGCCGCTGACGGAACAAAATTTGCAATTGTTGCCGACAACTGCGGCGTTGACTCAGTTATTGCAGGGGAATCTGTCTACACAAAAGGTAGTGGAAGCAGCGAATAAGTTGGCACAGGAGAAGCGCTTTTTCCACTGGTATTTGGAGTTTCCTGAAGTGTTTGAACAGGGTGGGTTTGATTACGTATTGGGAAATCCACCTTGGGAACGGATTAAGTTAGAAGAAAAAGAATTTTTTGCTTCTCGGAGTGCTGAGATTGCTAATGCAGCAAATAAGGCAGCACGGGAAAAGTTGATCAAGCAGCTACCTCAGACTAATTCGGTGTTAGCACAGGCTTGGGCAGAAGCAAAACACGATGCTGAGGCACAGAGTAAGTTCCTCCGTGAGTCGGGAAGATTCCCACTGACGGCTGTGGGAGATATCAATACCTATGCTGTGTTTACAGAGACTACCAGAAATCTTATTTCACCTAACGGTAGAGCTGGAGTAATTGTTCCTTCAGGAATTGCAACTGATGACAATTGCAAGAAATTTTTTGGAGATTTAGTTAAATCATGTAGCCTGAAAAATATAACTGGATTCAGGAACCTAAAGTTTATATTTAGCGGCATACATGATTCTGTCAAATTTTGCATATTAAGTATGGGTGGTATAGCTTATAATTTCTCTGAAATGAATTTCACATGGTTAGCCCACACAATCCAAGAAGCTAATAATCCCAAGAAAGAAGTTACACTTACTAGCTCAGATTTCTTACTGATTAATCCTAATACTCTCACTTGTCCGGTTTTTCGTAGTAATGCTGATGCTGAACTCACAAAGAAAATTTATCATCGTGTACCTGTATTAGAGAATGAACATACAGGTAGTAGCCCTTGGAATATCTTTTATATAAGATTAGTTCACCTCGGCGATCATGCGGATCGTTTAAAATTTCCTTGGACTGAGCGTGAATCTAGATGGAATATTCCTCTTTATGAAGCAAAATTAATGTGGTTTTACGACCATCGTTTTGCAACATTTACGGATATATCTAAAGAAGGCATTGTTCAAGGTAAAGCTAAGGAAGTAAGTGACGAATGCAAGAAAAAAACTGATTTTAAAATCGAACCAAGATATTTCCTTCATGAAGATTTTGTTCAGTCTTTATTTGCTAAGTATCCTGAATATAAACGTAACTGGTTTTTAGTCTGGCGTGATATTACTAATAATACAAACGAAAGGACTTGTATAGCTACAGCAATTCCTAAACTTGCAGCATCAGTAAGCTTACCAGTACTTGGATTTAGTTCCAGAGTCAACCCATCTGTATTAATAGGAAACTTGAATAGTATCGTTTTAGATTATATTGTACGCCAGAAAATTGGAGGAACTCATTTAAGCTTTTCCATCCTCAAACAACTTCCTATTATTCCCCCTGAAAGATATACCTCATTTAACATAGAATTTATCAACAGCCGAGTCCTGGAATTAGTCTACACCGCTTGGGATATGCAACCTTTCGCCCAAGATATGGGATATGATGGAGAACCCTTCATCTGGGATAGCCAAAGACGGGCATTATTGAGAGCAGAATTAGACGCTTATTATGCCAAACTCTACGGACTCACCCGCGATGAACTTCGTTATATTCTCGACCCTGCTGATATCTACGGTTCCGACTTCCCCAGCGAAACCTTCCGCGTCTTGAAGAACAACGAAATCAAACAATTTGGCGAATATCGCACTCAGCGCTTAGTGCTGGAAGCGTGGGATAGGATGTTTGGTAGATAATATCAGTCAAGCTCACAAAGCTGCTATCTACTCAGCTTTGGGATAAAAATTCAGTATTTCTACTGATACCGCTAGGGTGAAGTTAAATTAAGCTAAAAAAAATAGTGTATTTTTTACATGGCGCAAATATAGCGAAGCTGACACCAGCCGCAAAGTAGGAATTGGAATGCCTGTCAGATAAAGGTTTCAGCTTTGTGTTGAGCCTCCGATTGGTTCTCCGAATGCAACCACAAAAAGTCAGATATGGCAGAGTCGGGTCATTACTCTCCGCTCTAGTTGCTCCTAATACGGTGAAGCTACAAAAAGGGTCGATTTAGTACATAGTTACTAATTGCTACAACATTAACTCAAATGCCGACTTTAGGGCGAAAGTAGGGAAAACAGCCCTAAAGTTGATTGATTTTTCAGGGGGTCTGAGTATGACTCCTCTAGCTACTCAACAATCGAAAGTTGGTAAAATTTCCAATCCACCTCGCCCTTCCCCAAACTCCCGCAAGTATGCCTCTGTGAGAGTGCGGGAATACCTGCTGCCAATAGAAGTTGAGTCCATGCGAGACGCACTAAAAAAAGCCGGGGGTCGCCACGCTCATCGAGACTCAACGTTAATTTTGTTGATGTACCGTCACGGACTACGGGTAGCAGAAGCCGTGGCATTACGATGGGAACAGATAGACTGGAGTAGCGGTAATCTCCACGTCAAACGGGTCAAGCAAGGCACGCCCTCCACCCAACCTCTCTATGGTGAGGAACTGCGCTCCCTACGCAAGCTTCAACGAGACTATCCAGCTTCTCCCTATGTTTTCCAGTCAGCTCGTCATGGTCCACTGGCTAAAGATACAGTCAGTGGAATTATCGAACGAGCAGGAGAGCTAGCTCTTCTACCATTTCCCGTCCATGCCCATATGTTGCGTCATGCCTGTGGCTATGCTCTGGCTGCCAGAGGAACTGATACCCGCACTATCCAAGGCTATCTAGGACACAACAACATTCAGCACACAGTCCACTATACTGAGCTGGCTCCAGAACGATTCAGGGGATTGTGGGATGAGTAATATAAGTCCTGAAAGTGAGCGAGGGAAATTTTCCCAAGCGACTCAAGTTCAAGTCAAAAATGTTCCGCTGATTAATTAAACCACCGAGTTCCCCACTGGGGTCGCTTTTGTCGTAGAACTAGAATTCTGTCACGGTGAGGGGAGTCTACATGAAACGCCAGTGGGAGCCAGAAGAATTAATAGAACATTTCACGCTCCTTGAGGAAGAAAGGGCACTGCTGGCAAATAAAACAGGCGCGAGTCGGCTTGGCTTTGCCGTCTTACTCAAGTGTTTTAGCCTTGAAGCTCGGTTTCCGGCTAAAAAGCAAGAAATTCCCAAGACAGTCGTATCCTATATTGCCACACAGGTAGAAGTCCCGCCGCCTCAGTGGCGTCAGTATCAATGGACTGGACGCACAATTGAATATCATCGCGCCCAAATCCGTGTCTTTTTTGGATTTCGAGAAGCCACAGTCGCGGATTTCCACGCTTTGAGTGAGTGGCTGCTGATGAAAGTGCTAATTTATGACCGCAACGAACAGCATTTAGAAGCAACCGTTTATCAACGACTGCGAGAGTTAAAAATTGAACCTCCAACACCTGAACGAATTGAACGGTTAATTCGCTCAGCACTGCATACCTACGAACAAAATTTTTGTGCTGCCATTTCTTCTCAGCTTTCAACAGAAACTTTAGCTCGAATCGATGCTCTTGTGAGTACAGAGAAGGCACTAGAAGAACAAGCCGTACCTCAGGCATCTGACTTCAATAACTTGAAAGCCGACCCAGGTCGCGTCGGTCTTGATAGCCTACTTAAAGAGATTGACAAGTTACAAACCATTCGGCAACTAGAATTACCAGAAAACTTATTGGCTAACATCTCCCCCAAAGTTCTGCATCATTACCGACAACGTGCTTCCACTGAACCCCCAAGGGAGTTACGTCGCCATCCCAACCCGATTCGTTACACGTTTGTCTCAGTTTTCTGTTGGCTCAGGAGTCAAGAGATTACAGACAGTTTAGTTGAATTACTGATTCAAATCGTGCATCGAATTAGCATCCGGGCTGAACGAAAGGTCGAGAAGGAACTGATTGCCGATTTCAAGCGAGTCAGCGGGAAAAATAACATCCTGTTTCGCATGGCAACTGCTTCGTTAGACCATCCAGAAGAGTGCGTTAAGGATGTCATTTATCCCGTAGTCAGCCCATCTACTTTGCAGAACTTGGTAAAAGAATTCAAATCTAGCGGACCCACCTATCGAGAGCGAGTTTACACGGTCATGCGGGCTTCCTACCTGCACCATTACCGTCGAATGGTACCGCAAATTCTCGATGTCTTGGAGTTTCGCTCGAATAACGAACTCTATCAACCCGTTATCGGAGCATTGGAATTAATTAAGAAATATACGGGCAGCACCCAACATTACTACTCCCAAGAAGATGAAGTCTTGATTGACGGGGTGCTAAAAAATACTTGGCGTGACATTGTTGTTGAAGTAGATGCGGATGGAGCTGAACGAATCAACCGCGTCAATTATGAAATTAGTGTGCTTCAGGCATTAAGAGACCAACTGCGTTCCAAGGAAATCTGGGTTGTTGGTGCAAAACGTTATGGAAATCCAGAAGAAGACCTCCCAAAAGACTTCGAGGCACAGCGACAGGTTTACTATCAAGCCCTGTCTCAACCCACCGATGGGGAAGCTTTCATTGCAAACTTACAACAAAAGATGACAAAAGCCTTAGAGGAGTTAGACCTCCAGTTGTCCAAGAGTTCCCAAGTAAAGATTCTCACAAAAGACAATGGCTGGATTTTAGTGTCCCCTCTAGAAGCTCAACCAGAACCGTTAAATTTACAACGGCTCAAAGCCGAGCTGATTTCTCGCTGGCCTATGACCAGTTTATTAGATGTTCTCAAAGAAACAGATTTACGAGTAGGGTTTACAGAGCAGTTTCACAGCGTTTCGTCTCGCGAGACTTTGGAGAGAAAGACCTTACAAAGACGACTGTTGCTCTGTTTGTTTGGTTTAGGAACTAACACCGGACTCAAACGAATTAGTACCGGAGGAACCGGAGAAAATTACTCTGACCTGCTCTATATCAAACGACGTTATATCCACAAAGAGAACTTACGGAATGCAATTGCTCAGGTTGTGAATGCTATTTTTCAGATGAGAGCGCCGCATATTTGGGGTGAAGGAACGACGGCTTGCGCTTCTGATTCCAAGAAATTTGGCTCTTGGGATCAAAATCTAATGACTGAGTGGCACATTCGCTACGGGGGACGGGGAGTGATGATTTACTGGCACGTCGAGAAGAAATCTGTCTGCATCTATTCCCAGTTGAAAACTTGTTCTTCAAGCGAAGTGGCAGCCATGATTGAGGGATTATTACGCCACTGCACAGATATGAAGGTGGAGAAGAACTACGTTGATACTCACGGTCAAAGTGAAGTGGCTTTCGCCTTCTGTCACCTGTTGGGCTTTCAGTTATTGCCTCGCCTCAAGCGCATTCACAAACAGAAATTGTATCGACCAATCACTGGTCAAAATAATGCTTATCCTAATTTGCAGCCTGTTTTGACCAGAGCAATTCACTGGGATTTAATTCGTCAGCAGTATGACCAGATGATTAAATATGCTACCGCTTTGAGACTGGGAACAGCCGAGACTGAGGTAATTCTCAAACGATTTAATCGCTCTAATATTATGCATCCTACTTACCAAGCTTTGGCTGAGTTGGGGAAAGCCGTGAAGACGATTTTTCTCTGTGATTATCTGCAAAAAGAGGAACTCCGTCAAGAGATTCATGAAGGACTGAATGTGGTGGAACAATGGAATAGTGCTAACAGTTTTATTTTTTATGGCAAAAATAGTGAAATTGCTACCAATCGATTAGAAGACCAAGAAATAGCCGTGTTGTCATTACATTTGTTGCAAATCTGTTTGGTGTATATCAACACCTTGATGATGCAACAAATTCTGTCACAGAAGCAGTGGTTGAATCTGATGCAAAAAGATGATTTTCGCGCTCTGACACCGCTAACTTGGGGACACATCAATCCTTACGGGACTTTCCGCTTGGATATGGATGAGCGGCTGTTGATTGATCAAGAGGCTTCTTGAAAAACTGAAGGCAGTCGGAAAGAAACAAACGCTCAATCCCTTGTCAGGCAAAGTTTTGAAAGGCTACTTTGCGGCTGGTGTCAGCTTCGCTATATTTGCGCCAAGATGGCAAAATGCAAATTAAAAATTGAAACCTACGAGTTTTTGCATGAGACTTCCTGTTAAAAATCAGGATTTACTACAGCAAAACGAACAAGTGAGCGCAACACCTAACACCGTTCAATAGCTCAACAACGGTTAGGCAAGGATGGTACACTTGCACTAAAAAGAGCTAGCTGACGCAATAAATGTACACAAATGAACAAATCAGGCAACTTTTTGGTTCTGATGTTCTCAGTTATCTGGCAAACAAGAATCGGGGTGGAATCAGTGGAGAGAAAGGCAATACCTATGAAAACTTCTTTGCAGTTTACCAGCTAGCTCGGTTGGCAAAAGAAGTTATTGAAAATCAACGAGAAATAAACTTTTATAGCCAAATTATTGCGTTTGTTGACGATTTAATCATCGTTTGTCAAGATGATATCACCTTTCAACACTATCAGTTAAAAAACCGCACAGACGTAGCTTGGGGGAACGGACCACAATCAATAACCGATGACTTCAGCAAGCAATATGCTCTGAACCAGTCAATGTCGAGGGAATCAAAACTCCACTTAGTTGTCTCCAGTCAAGAACTTAGCGTCAGACTCAATGAAAGTCTACCTGCTGCGATTAAAGCCTACAGCCAAGTTCTCCACTTTCCCTACGAATCCAGTTTAGTAAAAGTCATTGCCCAACAGCCCGATTTCCGAGAAGCCATAGAATACCTGTGCGCCTTTGAGAATCCAGCTCCAGATAAGATTGAGTGTGTAGCAGCAGTACT
>NZ_DATNPA010000194.1:0-18013 GCF_036703385.1 Allocoleopsis sp.
CGGAAATTCCCCTCGCCGCTGAATGGGGAAAATTCTTGCAGCAGGAATTACATCGCTTGCGTCTGAACCTCAGTGAGTAGTTTGGATGTACAGAGTTCTATCGTTCTCAAGGTTGATTTTTTTTGAAGATTATCTTTTTGACGAATAATTTTCTGTATCTTGAGGAACAACTTAACTTAACTTTAGATAACTCCTTAGGTGGACGCTTCATAACCTCCACACTGTTAACGTGATAAAGAAAAGAGGTGGCAATCAATATGCCGCTATATTACGACGAAGTTTAGATAGATTATCTGAATTTCCAGACATTAATCAACATTTGTTCAAATTTCACGAAAGGGCAGAAAAGTTCAGGCTTATTTTTGCCTACAACTAAAGGAGATATCCATGAGCGGACAGTATCATAAAAATCCCATTAAAAAACTTGTGAGCCTGGTAGGTGTTGCTAGCGCTAGTGTTTTTTTAAGCCTTCCCGGAGTTGCACAAACCGCCCCTAATGCAGGTGGCATGAATCAACCCCTTAATAATGCAGATCGCCAAACTGACTCTACTATGACAGATGGGCAATTAATAGCTCAAACTATGGGAAATGAGCGATATAACACTTGCGGAGGGTACGAAGGCAACGCTACTTCAGGGGGAGGCTACTTTTGTGCACTCTACCGCATGAATCCTAATGGCGGAGGGAATTTGTACCGTACCTCTCCTCAGGGAAGTTCTACGACGGACAGTGGGAGTTCGACTACAGGAGCAGGCTATCCCGGAAATAATACCAAACCTCAGGGTGTAAACGACTCCATGAATCAAGATTCTAATAGGAGTGGCTCTAGTACCCAAGAGCAGACATCTCCTCAAGGAAGTTCTACGATGGACAATGGGAATTCAACGACAGGAGCAGGCTATCCCGGCAATGGTGTAACTCCTCAGGGTCAAAACAACAAGATGAATCGATAATCTCTTCAGAACCGAGGAAAATTCAACCACATCAGGTAAATAAGTCAGGGGCTAAGAGTCAGAAGAAGAGTTTGAGCTTTGATGGAAGTTCGGATTTTGGCTTCTAACTTCTAGCTCCTGTCCTTTATAGGGGAAAAGTGGTTTAGACCGATACATAAATTTAATAATTTAATAGCTATCTATTCCCTTAGTAAGAGTCAATGACCTAAGACAGATTCTACCAATAGCAGGATGCAAGCCTTTATCACCTGAGTAAAAATTACAGCAGTTAAGCAAATGTTCAGTGCTGTTGCAGGCCATCTCATCTATAAAGGAAAGGCAGGGGTTTTTTTCTTCTATATAGAAGAGCAACTATTGCTCTTTAGGGCAATACTCTTTTGACAACAGCGCTAGTCCGTAGATTCCGCCATACCGTACATCTCAGAGAGGGTGATGAGTTTCAGATGAACACAACTGAGCCAAAGGAGCGAAAGTTTCTACGTCCAATCGCGCTGCTGCTTTCAGTTTTATTAGGAGTGCCTTTCTTTAGTGGCTGCTCTAGTCAGCGGAGTTCAGCGCCACTGCCACCTGTGGATGATACGAGGGGTGGATCGCAAACCTATCCTGCTCCTGGGAATCAACCTCAAGCCAAAAAGGGATTGTCAACCAAGCAGAAAGTGGCGATTTTGGCAGGAGCAGCCGCACTTTACTACCTCTACAACAAGCATAAAAACAATCAAGCACAGGGTGCACAGGGTAAGTACTACCTTTCTAAGAATGGTCGCGTTTACTATCGCGATGCTCAGGGTCGTCCTCACTGGGTGACGCCGCCGCCAGGTGGAATTCAAGTACCAGAGTCGGAGGCGCAACAGTACCGTGACTTCCAAGGCTATAACAATAGATCCACAGGTCGCGACTTAACTAACTTGGCTCCATCACAAGCCCAGTAACCGTTTTTCCTAAAAAGTGTCGGTTTCGAGACAACGCTAAACCGAGGAAATACAAGGAGTCTGTGGCATGGCTTATACCATCTTCACAGCCACTCCATAACAAAATCAAAAGGGAGATAAATCATGGTGGATGGATTTTTGAGAAAGGTTAAGGACGCGATCGTCGGCAATGATGAGGAATTTGACCAAGATCCTGGTTATAATCAGCCGCGTCCTGCCAGTGAAGACCCCTACGGCGACCCGGCAGGTTATGGCGGGCAGTTCGGAGATGTGCGTCCTGCCAGTGAAGACCCCTATGGCGACCCCGCAGGTTATGGCGGTAATGACGGGCAGTTTGGAGATGTGCGCCCTGCCAGTGAAGACCCCTATGGTGACCCCGCCGATTCTATGGACAACTATGGGGGGCAATTCGGAGATGTGCGCCCTGCCAGTGAAGACCCTTACGGCGACCCAGCGGATCAGGAAAGCTATTAGTCATGCAGGAGTATCTGTTTAGAGATTGCTTTTGATGCCAGAGTCGAACATGAAATTGGGTTGAGAGTTAGTTACCAGGAGTCGTAAAGCAGGCAGTTGCAGATGAGTTTACTGCCCTTTTTTCTTTTGTATGTATAGCAGTCGCCAAGGAAATTAGGACAACGCCAAATACTGAAAGCTTGACCCGTCGATCTTTTGCCTACTCCAGCGGAGAACGCTGCGCGAACTGCCTTCTGCCCTTAGCCGTCTGCTTTTGCTATACCTCTGCTTCAAAAAAATGCTGCCACCGAGTTGCAACTCGGTGGCAGTACCATTCTTTTCTATAGGGACAAAAGCTTTAATTGTCCTTTAAGTAAGCTTCAAAAGCTTCTGCTGCTAGCTGAGTCATGGTCTTACCCTGCTTGGAGGCAGCATCTTTGAGGCGTTTGTAGAGTTCATCGCGCACGCCAACCCGGTAACGAGTCTTCCCGACAAGAACTACTGTACTGGATAGTTCTGGCTTCACGACTTCATTAACTAAGCCAGTATCGGATTGAGGGTCGAGTTTTGGAGACTCATAGTCAACTGTAAATTGGCGAATCGCTTCAAAACCGACGCGATCGCAAAAATCTCCAAACTTCTCTCCAGCTTGACGCTCTTTCTTAAAGAAGACAAAAATGGGCTCTAGGAAGGTTTCGAGCTCATCAAACCTCATGCGATCAACATAGGCTTGTGCCAACCGTGTCTGATCGGGCGAACCCCCCAGCCAAACTTGGTAACTCTCCGGCGCACTCCCAACAAAGCCCAACTCTGCCATATAAGGCCGAGCACAGCCATTAGGACAACCGGTCATCCGCACGACAAAGTGCTCATTTTCTAAACCTAATTTGTCCAAGAGCGATCGAATCCGGTCAAGCATTCCAGGCAGCGCCCGTTCCGATTCCGTAATCGCCAATCCACAAGTTGGTAGCGCAGGGCACGCCATTGAATAACGCACTAAGGGTTCCATCCCGTCTGGGGAGGTGTGAACGCCGTGTTTGTCAAGAATCTGCTGAATGGCTACCTGCTGTGAGGGTTCGATGTCGTAAAGAATGATGTTTTGGCTAGCCGTCAGCCGCATCGGGAGAGAAAATTGCTGGATAATTTGCCGCAGCGCTGTTTTGAGACGGAAGATGCTTTCATCTTTCACCCGACCATTCTCAATTGAAATTCCTAGGAATAGGTTGCCATCTCCCTGTTCATTCCATCCTAAATAATCTTGATATTTGAAGGCAGGTAGCGGCTTGTAGGGGGCGAATTTTTTCCCGAAGTAGCCTTCTACGGTTTCCTTGAATTTCTCCACGCCCCAATCATGGAGTAGGTATTTCATTCTGGCATGACGACGATTCGCGCGATCGCCATAATCTCGCTGCGTCGCCACAATCGCTTTCACTGCGTCGTAGACATCATCCTTCTCAACATAGCCAATCGCGTCAGCCATGCGAACAAACGTATCTTCTTTATTATGAGTACGTCCTAATCCGCCACCCGCCAGAACATTGAAGCCTTGCAGTACGCCCTTTTTATTGGTGATAACTACCAAGCTGACATCTTGGGTGTAGAGGTCAATCGAGTTATCCCCCGGTACCGTCACAGCAATCTTAAACTTCCGGGGCATATAGTGTTGCCCATAGATGGGTTCCTCTTTATCCGAGAAGTTGGTCCCGTTGACATTGCGTTCCCGTGCCGCCTTCACTTCAGGCGCTTCTTCAGCACTAATTATTTTTTCGCCATCCAGCCAAATCTCGTAATAAGCACCGGTTTGAGGGGCTAGCAGGTCAGCAATATTATTGGCATACTCCCAGGCATACTGATACTCGGGTCGATTTTTATAAGGTGCGGGGGGAGCCATGACATTGCGGTTTAGGTCACCACAAGCCCCTAAGGTTGACCCCATGTTGCGGATAATTGAGGCGAATACGGTCTTAAGATTCTCCTTAAGGATGCCGTGAATTTGAAAGCCTTGGCGAGTCGTAACCCTTAGGGTATGGTTGCCATACTCTTGAGACAGTTGGTCAAGGGTAAGATACAGCTCTGGAGGAATGAACCCACCCGGACTACGGGTGCGCAGCATGAACTGATAGTCTTTATCCTGCCCTTTGACTCGATTATCCCGGTTGTCTTGCTGGTAAGAGCCGTGAAACTTAAGAATTTGATTAGCATCTTCCGTGAAGTGGTTGGTGTCTTGCAACAGCTCACTTGCCACTGGTTCACGTAAGTAGTTGCTCTGTTCTTTGAGACCTTCATTCTTAGATACTTTTCGTCCTGGGGGGGAAGTTGGAGATTTAACCATTGGAGCTATAAGTCAAAACTGATGAATTTTATTTCCGGTTAATCGGGCGGGATTACGGTAAATAATCTATTTTAATCTTACTTTTACTAATCCAAGCAAAGGCTTTAGAAATCCTAAAATACTACGCCAGCCTTAGCCTGTATGCTCTTTTCCGCACACTGCTAGGGTAACGCCTCACGATTAAGAGTGCAAACGTTTTGCGATCGCTCCATAAAGTTTCTGTAAAGGAGTCGAGTGAATCAGCCATCATCACAGTATTCGGTACCTTCCCAGAACACACCCTTTTACAGTTCACCTAGCGTCAAGACGTTTTTTCCGTCAGATTTATACAACCGTTTCAAGCCCACTGAACGCAAGCGAGAGTGATTCTTCTCCAGCAACCTCTTCAGTAGATAGTTAAAAATACCTAAATACAAAAATTAATCTTTTATTGTAGCTATCGTCTTTTAGAAATCTCCCTGTTGGCAGAAGACTTTAATTAAATAAAATTAGATAATAAGACGTAATGTAAAAACCTTTATCATCACATTTTTTAACATTTTGAGCCTGGATTTAATTATGCATGTTTTTCATCACTTCCCTTCCATCCTTGAAGAAATATATAGCGAAACGCTTTGCTCACGTCAAATCTCTCGTACCCAATTACATCAGCTCCAGTCGCTCAGCCAGGACTGTTCACTGAACCCGCAACAGAATCGTCTCGTTAAGCGATTGATTCATGCCTCACGCCGAGGCTGGCTTAATATCATTGAATAGTGACCCACAGGAATGAGTTACAGATGAGAAGGTTATAGAGTAATGTTGATTTGAGTTCAATATGGGTTTGTGTATGGGCACGACATGTCATGCTCATACTTTATAGTATAGGCAACCGAAGGCCGCTCTAATCTTCAAGTTTCAAATTTAAACCTTTTAAGTTTATAGGCAATAATACAAAACCGACTACCCGAGCAAAGTTCTGATTAATTACAAAATAGAATAGACAGGCTGAGTAGCCTGTCTATTAACCTTTTATAGCTATCAGCGAAGAGTCTGTGTTTCAAGGTTTAAGCTCGAACAAATAGATAACTAAACCATGACAACTCACTTAGAATTTGAAGCCAGCACCTGCTTGGAAACTAACAGCGTCGGCAGGGCTATTTTTGTAAGCATTGACGCCCCACTTGGTGTCGCCGTAGATAACTAGATTTTGACCTAGTTGAGATTCGGCACCGACTGTCACAACGGGAGCATTTTTGTTGCCCAGAGGGGTTGGTTTTCCTTGCTTTTCAACGAAGGAATATCCACCACCGACATAAACGTTTGTATTCTTGGCGACAGGAACATCATAGGTCACTATTGGCATGATAGCGCTGGTTTCATCGCTGAATAGTACAGCGCCGCGTACAGAAACTGGTGCTTTTTCAGTTGTTAAACGACCTTGAATATTACCGCCAAAGGTTGCAGCGTCACCACCTGTTGCACTCCCGCCATTGGTGACACCTGCTGATACACCAGCACCAATATAGTCGGCTTTTGTTCCTTTCAGGGGTTCAGCTGAGGCTCTACCAGCAGATAGTAAAGCAGGAGCAAGTAGGGTAATGGCTAAAGTAGAAACGGTGATGACAGACTTAATTGTGAGTTTCATAGTTCCTTTCATCCAGGGTTTAGAGTGTATCGTTGCGTTGTTACTATCAAAGTCGTTAGTCAGAATCAAAAGGTTCCAGGAAATAGAATTTTTTTTGAATAATCTTTTTTTTAAAGGGTTGGGAAGCTACCTATGATAGGCAAGGTATGAAAAAGCCACATATAATAAAGTGAATCATGGTTGAGCTTGGATAAGGGTTCTTGTTTGTTGACTGTTCATTTATCACTTTATTCGTTTTAAAAGTGGCGAAGTGGACTGTTTTTAAACTGTCACATAGCTAGTGAAATTAACCCAAATTTCTTAGAGATATAGACCTATGTCGGTTGTTTAAAGGAGGACTGTTAAAATTCAGTAGGGGTTAGTAGAGAGACTGATACTTGATTGTGTATCCCCTTCAAGCGCGAAGCGATATAAGCTGTTTGAGAGCTAGTTTGAAGAGCAGACAGTGCCTGAGGTAATGCAAATAGTAAATAGGACTTACGCACTGAAACAAAATCTCGTTGTTCTGGGTGTTGGCAAAGAAGCGGGAAGCCTTATTCTACCGTTGCGAATCTGGCTGAGTGCGTAAGTCCTAGTAAAATTCCACCTGCGTAAAGCGGGCGAGCAACCCTTAGATCGGAGTTCTTTGTGCGATTACCTAAATTTTTCTCAGACAAAAAAGCCGCCATCCCAGCGTGGCGACCATGTGCCTACTGACCTTACTCTTGAGTTTTGAAGTCGCTCAGGAAGCACAAGTTTGAGTAAACCAGCGATTGCGTCCTGCGGCTTTTGCCTGATATAAAGCAGCATCAGCTGCTCCAATGAGCATGGTTGGTGAAGTGTTGGGTGTCGGATAGATACAGGCGATACCGAGACTCAGAGTAACGTGCTGACTCACAGCTGACTGAACATGGGGAATTTCTAAGGCGTTAACAACGCTCCGCATTTCCTCCGCGATTTGAGCCGCACCCGCCAGCTTGAGATTAGGTAGAATCACAGCAAACTCTTCGCCTCCGTACCGAGCTACTAAATCCTTAGAACGCCTTGCACAAAAACGTAGGGCATCGGCAACCTGACGCAAACAGGCATCACCCGCTTGGTGACCATAGCTGTCGTTATATTTCTTAAAAAAGTCGATATCACAAAGAATCAGAGACAACGGCAAATTTTCCGTTGCCATGCGCTGCCATTCGATCTCAAGGTACTCATCAAATCGGCGTCGGTTTGCCACGCCGGTCAGTCCGTCGAGAGACGCCAGACGCTGCAACTCGCGATTAGCGACCTCTAATTTTTGATACAGCTGAGATTGCTGAATGAGACGGCGCACCCGCTGACGTAGCACGGCAAAATGAATCGGCTTCGTGACGTAATCGGTGGCTCCGACAGCAAACGCTCGGTCTACTGATGCTTGATCGTCCAGACCGGTAATCATCAGCACAGGGGTTCGTGAAGCACCGTTGAGGCAATCAACATCGATAAAATCCTCCTCTTGTGCTGAAGTATCGCTCTGGAGTCTTTGCAGCTGGGTACAGCAAACAAAGCCGTCCATGACCGGCATCAACGCATCTAATAAAATCAGATGTGGTTTAAGGCGTTTGTACACTTCTAAACCCTGTTCACCATTAGTAGCTTCGACCACCTGATAGCCATCTTTTTCCATAACTCGGCGTAACACTTGGCGCATCGAGGGGTCGTCATCCACTACCAGAATGACCGATGGGGCTTCGGGGAGAGAAACTGGGTTCATTCTTGATATTGCTCGCTGTCGTTGGGCCTGTAACAATGCCTCAACCCTTTGATACTCAGCCTTTAACCGAGACACTATTTCTAGTGCCGTTATGGTAGTGCCTCCCCGGCTCATATCTTCCAAATCCTGGCACAACTGGTATAGTATCGGGGTACCCAGTGTTGTACTCCTTGACTTGAAGCTGTGAGCGGCTTCCTCCAATCTTTCGATATCGCCAGTATTCGCAGCCAAACAAAGTGCTTGCAATAACTGGGGAGCCGCTTCCAGGTAGCGATCAATTTCCTCCACTATCACTTCCACCATCACTGGGGCATCTGGCTCCACCCGCTCATCTAGGGTTTGCCGTTGTTCTCGGTCAATTGGGACGTCCGTCAACTGTCGTGGTAGAACCTCAACAGCTCGAACCACTGGAGTTTTGGGCAGCGGCTGGTTTGTGCCAATTGCCCGAACCAATGCCTTGGTTTGAATGGGTTTAAGGATGTCGTCGTCCATGTAGAGTTGAGACTGTTTAATCGGCTTGTTCAAAAAGGCTGATCGGACGGACGCACCCTGGCAGCTTTATGATTTAGGATCAACAGATGCTTTAAAAGCCAGCTGCTGTGAAGAACTGGGGCAATCAGACTCCTGCAAAAGCAGCAGCAGGAGCAACAATTTTGAAGTAAAAGGTCAAGCCACGCCCCAACTCTTTTTTAACCCACATTGTAACGTCCCTTAATGCGCATAGCTGCTTCCTTATCACAAGGGAATGCTGAGTCATTCGATTTTGAATGTTGAATTGATCAGCTGCCGTGCATCTAATTTACATAATCAGGACGGGTAATATCATGTCCGGCTAATTGCCCATAATAAAACCTCTCCACTTCCCCAGGTCTGTCCTAATGATGGGTATTCAACCGGACATGATATTTAAGATGAATGGCACTGACTTAAGCGAAAAATGATCGTTTCTTGGAAAAACCAAGATTGGGGGGGTTCCCCCAAACCCCATCCTCACTAAAGCTCCCGTGCACAAGGGTTGGTTGGTGAGGTATGAGAGTTCTTAAGTCAGTGCCATTCTATTTAAGATGCCCATCCCACAAGAGCTTTAGAAATTTGGTGATGCAAAGGTAACTGCCGATTAGCTTACACACTAACTTGCAAATTAAATACGCGAGAGCTTACCAAATCCGCATCATAGGAGCCCCATGAAAAATTTTCTATCTTTTTCTCCCCCTGCCCCCTGCTTGGTAGAAATGAGAGGTTATAGAACCGAATTTGGTAGACCTACGGATTCAACTACGCTCAGCTAAGACAGCAGGCGACCACAAGAGGACTCTCGCAGGAGATCACCTTGACAAAGTGCGATTGCCTTTGGCACAAGCGTTGCTGAGCGCCTACAGCACAAGCGTTACGGATCGCGCTCTTCGATATTCCTGAGCAATGAATCCAGCATCAGCTCGGCTCAAGCCTATAGGCTAGCCATATACTTCACTGTCGCCATGTTGCCCAGATCTGTTCCTTAATCAGGCTTCGCTTGCATATCTTTCGGTGGTTGAGGTGGCTTTTTATCAAAGTAACCCTCTAGAACTTGGAGTGCCATTGGTCCTGCTATCTTCCCACCGCTCCCGCCGGAATGCTCAGCAAACGCCAGCACCACAATTTCTGGCTTATCTGAGGGCGCATAGGCTCCAAACCAAGCATGAGGTTTGCCGGGGGGAGCCTCAGCTGTGCCACTTTTCCCAGAAATGGGAGGGAGGTGAGGTACATTCAAAGCTGTACCTGTACCAGAGGCTATCACTTGACGTAATCCTTCTCTTATCACCTTAATGGTAGATGGTTTGAGATTTAATGGCTTTCGCCAGTTTTTCGAGTCTTCATTGTCCTTGAGTAAGTGAGGTTTGACCCGATAACCGCTATTAGCTGGTACGGAAAACATTACCGCCAATTGGAGCGGCGTTGCTTGGGTAAATCCTTGACCGATGGACATATTGACTGTATCTCCGACCGTCCATTCCCATTTATAAGCCTTCTGCTTCCAAGCTTCATCCGCGACTAACCCCGAAGCTTCTTCCGACAGTTCAATCCCGGTTTTTTGACCTAAGCCATACTTACGCGACCATTCAATCAACGCTGGCCCACCGACGCCTCTACCAATCTGACCGAAGAACGTATTACTACTCATCGCCAGAGCTCTCACAAATCCGATGGAACCGAAGCCAGCATGGTTCCATTCACCAAAGGCGGTATTGCCAACCTGCAAAGCGGCATAAGTCTGTAACACCGTGTCGGGAGAAAATTTACCCGTTTCTAGCCCTGCTGTGGTTGTGACAATCTTGAAGGTACTGGCTGGTGGAAAGCCTCGCATTGCTCGGTTGACAAAGGGGTTCCCTTTACTTTGCAGTTGCTTCCAGGTCGCTTGAGTAATCCGTGTTGAGAAGATGTTCGGGTCAAAAGCAGGACGGCTCACCATCGCGAGGACAGCACCATTATTGGGGTCAAGAGCAACAATGGCACCCTTGCGATCGCCTAAAGCTGCCTCCGCTGCCTTCTGCACCTTCAAGTCCAACGTCAGCTGCACATCCTTACCCGGTTTGGCTTTTTTCTGTCCTAAAACTCGCAGCACCTGACCGGCACCATCCACCTCTACCTGTTGACCCCCCCATTCACCCCTGAGCTTATCCTCAAATGCCTGCTCGACACCCATTTGACCGACAATGTCGCCGATACGGTAGCCTTCATTTTTGCGCTTGGCGAGTTCTTCATCGTTGAGTTCACCGGTGTAACCCAATACGTGAGCCGCCAAATCACCGTTGGGGTAGTTGCGCACAGCTTCAATGTCCACCTCTACCCCTTCGAGTTGGTTGCTGTACTCTGCCAGCGCTGTAATCTGAGCAGGACTAATATCACGCTCGATCCGGATGAGAGAAGGCGAGTTAAAGCCTGCTCGTTCTACACGTTTTTGAATATCGGCTTCTGGAAGATTCAACGTCTTCGAGAGGCGTTGCCGGGTTCCAGGCCAGTCCGTCTTCTTGAGTGCGATCGGCCACAGATAAACAGCATAAGACAACCGGCTGCTCGCCAATACTCGACCCTTACGGTCAAAAATATTGCCCCGTACCGGTTGCTTGGGAATCAGACGAATCCGGTTATTTTCTGCTAGCTGTCGGTTACGAGTACCCTGAATCAGCTGTAAGTACGCTAAGCGACTACCCATTGCTCCCAGCAGGAAGAGGCTGACGAACAGCATGACAAACAAAGGTTGGTAATTGCGCCCAACGGTGCGGGGAGTCGGTTGACGTCGCCCGGAGGAAGGCTGAAATACAGTCATATCAGAAAATTTTCCCGGCAGGAGTCCGTTTAAATTTTCATCTATTTTATTGCTTATTCTGACCTTTTTGTGCTAATTCATACCAACTTTCCGTCTTCAAGTGGGAAATGGGTAATGGGGAAGCCACGAGGGTTAATTTCCAATTCTCCTCGATGTCAGTGAGGAGCCGAGGGCTTAGCTTTAGAGGTAGGAGCTTCTAGATTCTTAGGTTTAGGGATGAGACCTGGATTGTTGTGCTTAAAGTAAGCCTCCAGAACTTGACGCACCATTGGTGCTGCCACTGCACCCCCGCCGCCTCCGGAATGCTCGGCAAAGGCCACTACGACAATTTCTGGTTTATCAGAAGGCGCATAGGAACCAAACCAAGCGTGAGCTTTGCCGGGAGGAGCTTCAGCCGTTCCACTTTTACCGGAAGCTGGAGGGAGTTCAGGCACGTTCAAAGCCTTTCCTGTACCACCTGCCACCACTTCTCGCAATCCCTGTTGCACAACCTTAATGGTAGATGGCTTTATATTGAGCGACTTGCGCCAACTTTTTGAGTCTTCATCATCTTTGAGTAGGTGAGGCTTAATTCGATAGCCGCCATTCGCTGGCACAGAAAACATCACCCCTAACTGTATCGGTGTTACCTGGAGAAACCCCTGACCAATGGACATATTAACCGTATCCCCCACCGACCAAGGTAACTTCAGGTTTTTCTGCTTCCAGGCATCATCGGCTACCAAACCCTCAGCTTCTTCTGAGGCCAGTTCAATGCCAGTTTTTTTGCCAAAGCCATACTTCCGAGTCCATTCGATCAGCGTTGGGCCACCAACACCCCTACCAATTTGATAGAAGAAGGTATCGCTACTCCAGGCGAGCGCCCCAACAAATCCCAATGGACCAAATCCAGCATGGTTCCATTCTCCAAAGGTCGTCCCACCAATGTTTAGAGAGCCGTAGGTCTGGAGTACGGTGCTGGGGGAGAATTTCCCCGATTCCATTCCTGCTGTGGCTGTAATCACTTTGAACGTACTAGCGGGTGGAAATCCGCGCATAGACCGATTCACAAAGGGGTGGTCTTTACCTTGGAGTTGCTTCCAGGTGTTTGCCGTAATGCGCGTCGAGAAAATGTTGGGGTCAAATGTAGGACGGCTAACCATTGCTAGAACAGCGCCGGTGTTGGGATTGAGGGCAATGATCGCGCCTTTGCGATCGCCTAAAGCCTTCTCCGCTGCTTTCTGTACGTCTAAGTCCAGTGTCAGGTGTACATCTTTACCCGATTGAGCCTGTTTTTGACCCAGAACTCTCAAAACGCGACCGGAACCGTCCACTTCCACCTGCTGACCGCCCCATTCACCCCGCAACTTGTCCTCAAAGGCTTCTTCAACGCCCATTTGACCGACAATATCGCCCATCCGGTAGCCTTCGGATTTGCGCTTGGCGAGCTCTTCATCGTTGAGTTCACCGGTGTAACCGAGGACATGAGCTGCCAACTCGCCGTTGGGGTAATCCCGCACCGCTTCAATATCTACCTCTACGCCTTCGAGTTGGTCGCTGTACTCTTCCATTGCTGTGATCTGAGCAGGAGTGATACCACGAGCAATCCGCAGCAGTGAAGGTGAGTTATAGCCTGCTTTTTCCAAGCGTTTTTGAATCTCGACTTCTGGGATATTCAAAATCTTGGAGACAAGCTTGAGGGTTGCAGGCCACTCGGCCTTCTTGCGTGCAACAGGCCAGATATAGACGGCGTGGGACAAGCGACTGCTTGCCAAAACTCGACCCTTACGGTCAAAAATATTGCCCCGCACCGGTTGCTTGGGAATCAGACGAATCCGGTTATTGTCCGCTAGTTGTCGGTTTCGCGCTCCTTCCAGCAACTGTAAATATACTAAGCGAGCCCCCATTCCTCCTAACAGGAAGATGCTCACGAACAGCATGACAAATATGGATTGGTAATTGCGCCCCACGGTTCGGGGGGTAGGTTGACGCCCTATTGAGGAAGGCTGATTCACAGTCATAACGGAAATCGTACAGGATGGAGTCCAAACAAATTTTTACGGGTTTATTTTGAGCCTGATGTTCCAGCGAGAGGAAACAGCTCAACCCTCAACTGAGGATACGCGTTTTTTGACGAAAGACCAGGGGGTGGCCCAAAATTTACTGATAGCGTGAGCGTTGTAGCGTTGCACCTCCAGAGGAGCTAGTGGGATGTTAGCCAAGCGAGGCATGAGTTGGTAATCGTAATACATCAAGACGCTTGAGTAGACAGATAAAATAATCCCAGGTATGGAAACAACGCTTAACCAAACAGACAGACCTACCCTCAAAAGTAGGGCATCGCCGCTGTTGAACTAATCACTATGTCTCAAACTTCCGTTAAAGAACAACGCGCTCCGGATACTGCTAGTGAGCTTGATGTTGAACTCCGCAAGGTTTTCAAAGTGTTTGCTGGAGAGACGGCTGTCCGGGGTGTGGACTTGAATATTCGCCGAGGAGAGTTCTTTAGTATTCTCGGTCCATCGGGTTGTGGCAAGACGACAACCTTGCGCTTGGTGGCAGGCTTTGAGACGCCCTCAGCTGGAGAGGTGCTGATTCAGGGGCAGCCGATGAATCACGTACCCCCTCACCGACGCCCCGTGAATACGGTTTTTCAGAGTTATGCTCTGTTTAATCACTTGAGGGTATCAGAGAATATTGCCTTTGGTCTGCGCGTCAAGAAGCTGAAAAACGCAGACGTTGAGGAGCGGGTGAAACAAGCGCTCAAACAAGTGAAAATGGAGGCTTACGCGAATCGGTTTCCAGGGCAACTGTCTGGGGGGCAGCAGCAACGGGTGGCGTTAGCACGGGCGCTGGTCAATCGACCCACTGTCTTGTTGTTAGATGAACCGTTGGGGGCGTTAGATTTAAAGCTGCGTAAGGAGATGCAGGTCGAGTTGTCGAATCTGCATCAAGATTTAGGCGTCACGTTTATTATGGTGACTCATGACCAAGAAGAAGCATTGAGCCTTTCTGACCGCATTGCAGTGATGCGCGGGGGGAAAATTGAGCAAGTGGGTACCCCGACGGAAATCTACGAGCGTCCTCGGACAACCTTTGTGGCGGATTTTATTGGCGATACCAATTTATTTAGGGGGCGTATAGAGGCTTCTGATGCGTCTTCGCTCCAACTGAGTACGCCGACGGGTCTGAAGATTGTGGTGCACTATAAGCCTGAGAGCTATACGGCAAGCCATACCCAAGATATTGTGGTCAGTATACGTCCTGAGAAAATCCGTCTCTCGCTTTCTCCCCCAGAGACCACCATTAACTGCTTTGAAGGTCGTCTCCAGCATGTGATGTATTTGGGGACTCACGTTCAATATGTGGTGAAGTTGGAGAGTGGCGATCGCTTAACGGTTATGCTACCTAACGTAACCAACAAGTTGCCAGACACGAACACCCCAGTGTACGCCCGTTGGGCTCCTACAGATTGTCTGGCGTTGGAGGAGTGAAGATAATGCTAGTACCGGGAGTGCGATCGTTTTTACGAGAGTTGGAATCTCACTGCTGCTCAACAGCGATCATGACGTTTCTTGATGGTGACGGCGAACCGATGGTGATTACCCTCAAACGCCAAGGGCAGGAAGTGGCCTACGGTGACTACTGGGGCACCAAGGAATTATTCGTTTCTAAACTCCTATTTGGCTGCAACCCATCAGGTTCGCTGATTTTGCGCTCTTTCACCCCAGAAATAGACGAATTTACCCAGCTACCGATTAAAGAATTGCGCGGTTACGTTCTTAGAGGTGATGGGGATGACCTGGAATTTAAAAAACTAACTCCGAAAGCCATGTTCGCCTGTCACAACACCGACGCCCAAACCGGTGAACCGCTTGCCTTAGAGCAATCGGTTCGCTATTGCTGAGATGGAAGAGTTGTAGGTTGTAACTTAGAAAATTGAAAGTTAAAAAAATGGATTGCAGGTTGTAACTTAGAAAATTGAAGATTAGAACTTGCAACCTTGAACCTTCTGACCTTGGGTTCTTGCCACCATTCAATATTTCAAGGTTTAACTGCTTCAACCTTCAACCTTCAACCTTTCAACCTTCAACCTTTCAAACTTTCAACCCTTGGATTTATGACCAATGACCATCAACCACTCCTAATACGCCCTACCAGACGTCAGTTCTTAAAGTTAGCGGCCTCGACAACGCTAAGTAGTACGCTACTTTCTGGCTGTGGTTGGACACTGGCTGAAGTGCAGGAGTCTTCAGAGACTGCCTGTGGTCGGACAGTGGCGGACGTAAAACCAAAAACTAAGGTTCAAGAGTCTTCCAAAGTTTTATATATCTACACTTGGGCTAACTATACTGATCGGGATTTACTAGACCGCTTTCGGGCAGAAACAGGCATCAAAGTTGTTGCCGATGTCTTCGATTCTAATGAGGTAATGCTTGCCCGACTTCAGGCAGGAGGTGGTAGTGCTTACAGCATCATCTATCCATCTGACTATATGGTGCAGAAGATGGTGGATTTATGTTTGTTAAGGGAACTTGACCACTCACAGCTCGCTGGATTACAGGGACTGATTCCCCAGTTCCAAAATCCTGGGTACGACGGGGGTAATCGGCACAGTGTACCCCTTAGTTGGGGAACAACCGGTTTAATCTACAACAGTCAGAAGTTAAAAGAAGCTCCGCAAGATTGGTCTTATCTTTGGGAAAGTCAGCAGCCGCAACTATCTGAACTCAAACGGATAACGTTGCTCAACGATGTCCGGGAAGTTATGGGTACAGGGTTGAAAATGTTGGGGTACTCTTACAACTCAACTAACCAGAAGCAGGTTCAACAAGCCTATGAAAAGCTGGCGCAGTTAAAACCAAGAGTCGCCTCATTTACTTCTGATGCTTGGCGACCCCAAATGTTAAGTGGGGATTTACTCATAGCCATGTGTTTTTCCTCGGATGCCAGTGAAATTATGGAAGAGAATGAAAACTTGCAGTATGTCCTTCCTAAAAGTGGTTCTTCCTTATGGACGGATACCCTAGCTATTCCGATCACAGCACCCAATATTGAGGGTGCCTATGCTTGGATTAACTTTATGTTGCAGCCCGATGTAGCGGCTCAAATTTGTGAACGTCTTAGCTTTGCAACACCAAACCAACTTGCGATCAATCAGTTACCAGAAAAAGTTAGAAATAATCAGAGCCTGTTTCCACCCGATTCCTCGCTCAAGCTTTGCGAAAGTATTGCGCCCATCGGGAAAATGGAGGAAATTTATGATGAATACTGGACTAAGTTGCTAATTATTTAATCTGCATTTTTAGGGACTACTAACCTCGCACTCCAACCTTCAACACTCCATAAAGATCTGTGTCTAGTAACCTAACTCCTCCTTCTCTACCCAATTCTGGTACAACTGATGGCATTGCCGAATCAGCTGTTCTCAAAGATAGGAAGCACTCACGGTGGCAGTGGGTGGAACCGCTGATATTGCTAAGTCCAGCTGGTATTTGGTTACTAGTATTACTGGTGCTACCAACGCTGGTGATCTTTGAGTTGAGTTTGGTGCCGAATATCAAACCAGGAGAGATGGTGAATCCTTCTGGGTTCGAGAACTATCTTCGAGTATTTGAACCGATTAGATTTCAGGTCATGGGGCGATCGCTCTATTTAGCGGTTGGCACTACGCTCATTTGCCTACTTCTGGGATTCCCTGTTGCCTATTGGATTGCCCAGATGACACCCAAGCGCTGGCGCAATCTACTCCTTTTAGGGTTTATCTTACCCCTTTGGACTTCCTCGCTGTTGCGTTCTTATGCTTGGATTACAATTCTACGTCCCACAGGGGTACTTAATACCATTCTCACCACGATTGGGCTACCTCCGTTGGAGTTGTTGAATAACAGTGCTGCGGTATTAATTGGCATGGCTTACAGTTATTTGCCCTACATGGTGTTAATTCTCTACGCTTCGGTGGAGAAGTTAGACAAGCGTTTGTTGGAAGCTTCAGCAGATTTGGGGGCAAATCCGATTCAAACGTTCTGGAAGGTAACGGTACCACAAACGATACCGGGAATTGCAGCCGGTTCGCTGCTGGTATTTATTAGTGGGTTGGGGGACTTTGTCGATCCGGAATTGCTGGGTGGGGCGTCAAGTATGACCGCTGCGCGTTTGATTTATAACCAGTTTTTGGGAGCAACTCAGAATTGGGGCTTTGGTTCTGCGTTGAGTATGGTGTTAATTGCGGCTGTGAGTATTGCGATCGCACTTTTGATTAAGTATGGCGATCGCGAGGCGACAACCCAGCGCTAACTACGTTAAAGCCCGAAAGGACTTGCTTATGGGCGACTTGCCCCTGCTCACCCTCAACGCGACTAAGACGCTTTAAGGCAAGGCGTCGATTGAAACTAAGCATATGCATAAGACCATAATCCTACCATTATAAGCCAACGAAGTATTCACTTTTGCCAATTGTGAAGATTCGATGGTCTTAGTGACCAACTCTTCTCAAAAGTTCACCTAACTTAATAAAATGGAGGAGTCGGCAACAATAGGTATTTATTCTCAAGTAATGCTTAATATTCAATTTCCCTGGCTGACCACTATTATTCTGTTGCCCCTATTAGCCGCTCTAGCGATTCCCGTCCTACCCGATAAAGAAGGTAGAACCGTCCGCTTATACGCCCTTGGGGTGGGTTTAATTGATTTTGCCTTAACAATT
>NZ_DATNPA010000195.1:0-5818 GCF_036703385.1 Allocoleopsis sp.
GAGCGGCGAGGCCCTTGATTAATCTCGCGTTCAATCACACGTCTGCCAATCCCAACCGGCGCAGCACTTAAATTCGGAAAGTCCACTTTCGTAAAAACTCCCTGCCGCTTGGTTGTGTAGGCTGTATTCACTCCATTGAAGTTATCCGTCGGGATCGGAATACCCCCGTCCCCCTGGTTCCCCGCTATCACAAATAGAGTGTTGTGAGCCCTTGATAACCAATCGATACATTGCGTCAAAAGCGCATTACCATCCAGAGTTGCATTCGTTCTGGGGTCTCGTTCTAAGGGTTCGCCAAAGCTGAAATTAATCGCCCGGACATCTCCGCCATTTTGCAGAGTGACATACTGAGCAGATAGACATTCTTCCGGTTGTCCTCCCTTTGTTGGTGAACCAACGGCTGTAGAATAGAGCCTTGCTCCGGGTGCAACCCCTGGTAAGCTTTTATCCCGACTCACCATCACTGCCGCCACCATTGAAGCATGGACATCTACATTCGTATTAGATTTAGCGGGGCCGTCGCGATAGAATGCTCGTTCTAGAGTGGTTGCCGGATTCCAGGAAACCGCTTTGTCAAAACCAAAGACACCCGGTCTACCAATTTCCACCTGACCGATGGCAATTTTGCGACCCGTTAAGTTGTAAGGAGGGGCATGTAGCTTATGCGCTTCGATCCCGGCTTCTCCTATCGAAGACGTTGCTGAAGCTAGCACTGGGGTGATGAAGCAGGAAGCACTTAAACCCCCAATGAGCCATCCCAATCTCTTTACCATCTGCCAGTGAGCCAAGGATGCATCTCCTTATAAGTTGGGGAAAGGCTAAAGATTTTGTTAAGATCGATAAATAAACCTGAGGACACAGGAGAGTATCGCCAGTCATGACCCAAACGCAATCCCAAAAACCTATAGTTGTTGCCCCTTCTATCCTATCAGCGGACTTTAGCCGACTGGGAGAAGAAATTAGAGCCGTGGATGCCGCTGGTGCTGACTGGATTCATGTGGATGTGATGGATGGTCGGTTTGTCCCCAACATCACCATTGGTCCTCTGATTGTTGAAGCCATTCGCCCGGTTACCCAAAAGCCCCTCGATGTCCACCTGATGATTGTGGAACCGGAAAAATATGTCGAAGACTTCGCCAAGGCGGGAGCCGATATCATTTCCGTACACTGTGAGCACAACGCCTCTCCCCATCTGCACCGTACTCTCTGTCAGATTAAAGAATTGGGTAAGCAAGCCGGCGTAGTGCTCAACCCCTCAACGCCGTTAGAGTTGATTGAGTATGTGTTAGAAGTCTGCGATTTGGTGCTGATTATGAGCGTCAATCCTGGCTTTGGCGGTCAGAGCTTTATTCCTGCGGTACTCCCCAAAATCCGCAAACTGCGCCAGATGTGTGATGAGCGTGGACTCGATCCTTGGATTGAAGTTGATGGCGGATTGAAGGGTAACAACACCTGGCAGGTTTTGGAAGCGGGAGCCAATGCAATTGTTGCAGGTTCAGCCGTCTTCAAGGCTAAAGATTATGCAGAAGCGATCGAGGGGGTTCGCAACAGTAAGCGCCCTGAACCTCAGTTAGCGACGGTTTAAATCGGCGGAATCTTGAAGAACAATTGGCGGGAAAATTTGCTTAAGATTTTTCGCTGAATCTCCTGAAAGCTGGACGAGACGAAAAAATTCCCTAACCAGTCCAAGCCTACCCACCCAACTTCCTGGAGGGTGGGCATTTTTTTTATTTCGGTTTATTCATCCTTCATCCTGCTCTCGTTAGGATTTTTGCAGGATGCAGAATAAGGCGCGTGGAAGTGGCGACAGGGTACCGTGATAGACGGTTTCTTTAACGGATAGGACGTTGAATTGACCGCCGAAAATCTCCTTGATTTCGTCGGGTGTAAATCGATAAGGCCCCTCTGGACGTGTTTCTAAGTGGCTAAAGCATTTCAGGAACAGGTAACCCTGAGGTTTAATCAAGTTAACGACAACCTGCATGTAATCGGGTCTGCGCTCCGGAGGAAACACATGGAAACAGCCGCGATCGAGTACAAAGTCAAATTCTTGGTTTAGAGTACTGTTGAGGATATCATCCTGTTTCCAAGAAATATCTAAACCTTTTTCTTGGGCAACACGTTGTGCCTTCTGGATAGCTGTGGTAGAAAGATCGGTTGCTGTGACTTGAAAGCCTCGCTGGGCTAATGCTATCGCTTGAGTACCCGGCCCTGTGCCCAGATCTAAGGCTGTACTACTATGGAGCTTCAGCTGGGTTAACGCTTGGTCCAAATCTGGATCGAGATCAGGATTGAACCAAGGCATGGATTCTACGTCTTTTTCCTGATACAACTGTTCCCAGTCAGGTAGCTCGCGTCGTTGATTCATGGGTTCCTCTAGATTCAAGGTCATCGTTAGAGTTGTCGGTCATATCACTTTAGCTTGGGTGATCTACAAAGCGATCGGCTTTGCCGGTGCGCTACGCGCAATCGCGTCGCGCTGCCCCTTTGGGCAATCAACTTTGTCGGTGCGATAGAGTGCGTCTCGCTATACGCTACATGCCTATGGTGCTAACCTTCGATTTTTTTGTCTCTACAGGCCATAGCGCTTACAGTTGAAAAGAAGAAGCATCCAAAACCAAGCGCTCAGTCGTCTTCTTATGACCGAGGTAAATGTGAGTGATTGCGATCGATCCAAAGAAGAGCTAATTGAAGAATTGGCTTCACTCCAGCAAAAAGTTGCCGAACTTCAAACAACAAAAACAGCACTCGATACTCTTCATGAACTACTTCTCACCTCAATTACAACAGTAAAAACGGCAACTGGCACCTTAATGCTCCGTACCGTTTTACAACAGGTTTTAAAAATTGCCATCAGGCTAACCAACGCTGAAGAAAGTAGCCTGTTTTTACTCGATGCTGAGGGACGAGTCAGTGAAAGTATCCTAGCTCGCGGTGTCGTTATCCGAGACATCAAGCAAAAGCTTGTTGGTATGGTTTTAGATAAGGGTCTTGCAGGTTGGGTTAGCCGCAATCGCCAACTTGGATTAGTAACCGACACGATCAAGGATGAGCGATGGTTAACGCTTCCCAATGAGCCGTACACCGTTCGCTCTGCACTCAGCGTACCAATTTGTCGGGGTAAAGTCCTGATGGCTGTAATCACCCTGATGCACTCCAATCCAGGACACTTTAGTTCGCAAACGGCTCAGTTAATGCAGTTGTGTGCTGAGCAAATGGTTCTAATTATTGAAAATGCCTTACTTTATGTTGAACGCCATCCCTCAGCGGCAGAATCAAGCCAACCTGTACAACCGGAAAACTTGAATTTATATGAAGTCCAGAAACAGCTGTCTCCTGAAGAGAAGCTGTCATCGCTCGGCATTTACATTATTTTAAATGATGGAAGATTTCTGTACACCAACCCAGGAGTAGCGGCTATTTTTGGATATACATTCATTGAATTTATCACTGTAGAATCTATATTTGAAATCATAAATTCTAGCTGTCATGACTTGGTTTTATCTCATATTAATCAGTGTTTTAAAACGCCTAATAAGTACCTTTCTTGCCAATTCAAAGGACAACACAAAGATGGCTCATCCATTGATGTACAAGCTTATGGAACAAAAACAAAATTGAGCGGCAAGCCTGTGATTATTGGAATCCTTAGCATGGCTTGAAGCACAATAAAATTTACTTTTACAGAAATCATTTTCTTGTAGAGTAGGCAATTTGCCACCCTATCTGTTGATTAGGCCAGTGAGCTAGAGATTTTTCTGTATGGATACGAGAAAAGGTCACAGCACTGACTGGATGTATATCAGTTACGAGAAAATACTAGAGAATCCAAGTAAATGGAATCTTACAGAATCCGACTATCGCACCTTCAAGAAAACGCATTGGGTAGTAACAGAGAAAATTCATGGCGCTAATTTTGGTCTTGTCACTGATGGCTCAGAGGTACGCTTTGCCAAACGGAAAGAATTTTTACAACCTGATGAAGATTTTTTTGATTACCAATCTCTAAAATCTCAATTAGCTTATCAAGCCAAGGAAATTTTCAAGATTTTGCAGAGAGAACAGAATCAGTTACTTAAAGTTTTTCTGTATGGTGAATTGTTTGGAGGTGAGTATCCCCATCCAGATGTTCCTGCTGTACCTCATGTTCAAGCAGTGCAAACGGGTATCTATTATTCTCCAAAAATCGAATACTGTGCCTTTGATATAGCGATAGAAGTGAAGGGTAATCCGCTAACACGAGTCTACCTAGATTATGACAAAGTGCTAAGCCTATTTGAGCAAGTGAGCCTGATGGGCGCAGAACCGTTATTTATGGGGAGATATGAGGATGCATTGGCCTATAGTCCAGAATTTGATTCTACTATCTCAACTTTATTACATTTACCTAAATTGCCTTTCCGGAACCCAGCCGAAGGGATTGTGATTAAACCCGTTAAGGTAATTTATATAGAGACTCCTAAGGGAAAAGTTAGACCGATTTTGAAGGTAAAGATTCCTGAATTTGCCGAAGATAGCCGATTTCACCAGGCAACAAAATGGACTTCTCAAAAATTTACTCCTCTTCAAGTTCCAACTCAAGCATTGAGTATTGAGAAGGAGTTGAGCCAGGAAATGCTGGCACTGTTAACAGAAACACGATTGAGCAATGTTATTTCAAAAATTGGCAGAGTGTCGAGAAGTGATTGGGACAAGAAACAGGAAGTTACTCAATTATTGATGCAAGATGTTTTAGAAACATTTAACGAAGAGTGGGAAAGCATTTTCAGTGCTTTATCGGGTGAGAGTCAGCAAATTTTGATGGAACAGTTGCATCAGGAATCGCAGAAATTGGTTGAGATTTACTTCAATTAGTAGATGCGATCGCGCTTCCACTCCTCCTGAAGAATCACGCTTTTGGCTGTATGGTGCTGGGATGCGATCGCCACCATCCTTACTTTGTCAACAAAACTTTACATAACCAGATGGAGAGTCCGTTATTCCCTGCCGGAGGGTTATTACTGAAATTTCCAGTTAGCTCATCCCAAAAATTTGAGTGATTTCACTGAGGAAACTAGCTGCGATCTAGAGAAAAATTTTTAACAAGACCTTTAACCATAGCTCAAATAAGATGAATGTTAATACTGACGAGCAGGATCAGGAAAGTATATCCACCGACTCGATAGGGAAGGATGAACAGGATTGTATAGGCGGAATCACAGTATCGTCTCAGCTACCTGAGAACACTAACCAGCAGCAATCTGCTGACAAACAAAGCACTGATGTTGAGCAAATATCTCAGCCACAGGAAACTAACGCCAAAGCTACCTATGCCGAGAAAACAGAGCGAATCCAAGCTTGGGTTCAATTTATCAGAGCAGTAGCCCCTTTTATCTGGGCGATCGTGATTCTGGTTGTGATTATTCCCCTTGTCGGTCAACTATTTATCGCCAAAGCATTTTCAACTAAAAGTGTTACTACAGAGACTAAGCACCCTATAGAAGTTGTTGAACAGCGTCAAGTTGACTGGAGCAAAGTTAATGAAGCCATGAAACTGACGCTTGATCATACTTATCAGAGTACAGGGGATTATGCCTCTAAAGAACTCGAGGTCTGGGTTGATGAATTAATGGGTAGAGTTGATGGTAGCTTTTTAGATTGGTATTTCGGCTACTTCAATCAGAAGCAGATCGAGTACAAGAGCCTTTTTGTTCAACTCTCATCAGGTGCAAGTCGTTTACTAAATCCCAATAATCCAACCCCAGCACAAAAAGTTGCTGAAGTCATTACTGAGGATTTTCAGAAAGAATTTGCTAAACGGGTACTCATACCGCAAACG
>NZ_DATNPA010000196.1:0-18283 GCF_036703385.1 Allocoleopsis sp.
AAAGAATTCAGAAATTTTTAATATATCTTGACAAGAAATCAGTGTAACTGAGGATTATAGTATTAACAAGGTTGTAATGTCAACTGCCAACAGCCGATTAGAATGCTGTCCAGTCATAAAAAACAAAAAACATCTCAGCAAAAGAAAAAAAATGAAATACGAACAAAAAATACGAACAAAAACAGAACAAAAAGAAGAAAGTGTGAACGTTCTTTGGCGAGAACTGGAGGAAACCGAACAGGAACAAACCCGGGGTGGGGTGGACAGATTTGATCCGTTGGGACTGGTTGCAGACGGTGACCAGAGTGACAGAAGCTCCATAAGAAGCGCGATCGCTCGTTACACATAAAAGAACCCATTCTGTTTTCTTAGAAGAGCGATAGATTAAGACTGGCTTGTGTATTTCTTGTTTGGAAATTGGCGTACTTAACTGAGGGCTTATACAGATAATGGTCTTCCAGTCAATGCGTAAGTCCTATTTCTTTAACAGCTGAAGCGACCCTGTACCAGTAATCAACATAAAAGCCTATTCCTGCGGAGAACGCTGCGCGAACTGCTCCCTGCCTTTTGCTATACCTCAGCACCGAGGGGAACGGCAGTATGAACCAAGGTTAACAGAGGACCCGCTTGATCGGTGCCATTCACCGCTAAATCACTGTGGCATAGGTATACTCGCTCACCTGCACGAGCCAATAAATTGCGTACAATTCGTTCCAACCGCTCGTTATCCGCATTGACTTTATCCTCCTCTGTCCAGGGTTGTCCCGACCAGTCTTTGAGAAACAGGTGAGCTGCGAACAAGGTAGCTGCACCTCCACTCAGCCAGAGAGGGGAACCCGCATCGAGCCAGAAGTGCCAACGATGAGAACGGCGACTGGCACGGTATTGGAAGATGGTGGCTAGAGTTACGGCGTTGCTCGCGGCTGTTGGCAGGCGGCGCACCGGGTAGGGATTGGCGGTAACGGTACCCCGACGCAGCATTTGAATGAATTGGGCAATTGTTTGGGTTGAGGTGAGAAGGTTGGATGGGGTTGAAGGTTTAAGGTTGTTTGAGGTTGAAGGTTGAAGGTTTGAAGGTTGCAGGTTAGATGGGGTTGAAGGTTGCAGGTTGTTTGGGGTTGAAGGTTGCAGGTTAAAACTTTCAACATTCAACCTTCTAACTTTCAACTCTTGACGCAGGCGTCCGTCCACTTCCCAATAGTGTTGAGCGGTTTCCATGAGTTCTCGCAATGCCGCGATCGCATCATAGGGTAGATTACTTCCATTCCATAAAAATTTCTGAATCGCTCGGTCGAGAACCACAACACAGGATTGAATGAGGCGCTGTTGTTGTTGCGATCGCTGTACCTCCAACCACTCTACAATCTCCGAGTAAGCGGCGGTTGCCCGATGGCCCAATCTATCCCAGCGCATAAAGGACTCTACGGGTAGTAAGCGAGGGTGTTCGGGGTCGGGGGAATAGCAGTAATCGGCTAATAAACCCGCACGAACTGGATCGATTTGGGGAATGGGGAAGCGGGAAGAAGAAGCTGAGAGATTGGCTGGAGGATTCTCCTTGTCCCCTGCTTGTACCCAGTCTGCTGGCTTCTGACTCAGGACAACGAGCATTTCTGCGATCGCATCTCGGTCTACCAACCGTCCCAAACCGGGATAAACCAGTGCCAAAAGGGTTAGGAGTGCCCGAATCATTGGGGAACTGGTGAGGGGACGCTGGTCGTTTAAGGGTTCTACGGAGATGCCTTGCTTGGTGAGAATATCAGTGAGAACGTAACGTGCAATCTCATCCAAACCGGGTGCAATCACGACAATTTCTCCCGGCTGGACTTGCCCAGATTTTACGCTGTCAATGATCACCTTCGCTGTTTGCCGTAACAAAGCGGCACGGGATGTAGTTTGAATGGATTGCATCGATTCGGGTACACTTGCGATCGGGATGGGTTCGCTTACTAAGTGCACCACGTCCTCTGCAAACTCTGCCAAAGAGGCGACGGGTGTCTCGGTTAAGGTTTCTACCTGGCATCGTGCTGCCAAACCCTCAAGATAGTCGGGGTCAGCATTTAACCCTAGGCGTACCTTCCCATCAGGATTGTAGGTAAACGCTCCGATCGCTCCTTGGTCTAATAAGACATCAAACAAATCTCGTGCGATCGCGGGATAATCATCCACATCATCCGCCAGCACCGCCTGATATCGCTGCTGTAAATACTGCTGATACGTTGGGTTGGGCAATAGATGACGCCAATAAAGCTCACAGATAATTCCATACGTCAGGAATCCCCGTTCCAAACACCATTGCCGCCAGCCTAAAAGCATCTGTCCCACACTGTCCCAAACTTCCGGCGTTTCCTCTAGTTCTAGGATGCCCTGCTGGAGAATAGTAGAAACATCCTCAAGCGGCGTCCCACTCACAGCCGCTAACAACAACAAGTCCAAAAGGCGTCGAACTTTTGTATACTCATTGCTCCCCGGTAGGCTTTGACTCCATTGTTCTATTTCGTTTCGCCAGAGGCCAGTTGCCAACTCCTGCTCGGTTTCCGGACGCAATCGCACTGGGAACTGCCCCCTGAGATTTAACGGCTGAATTAACAGAGGCCAAAACAGCATCACCTCATCCTGAAAGAATCCTAAAGGCGTCTTGGAGCGGATAGGATACTTTCCCTGGATAGCCATTGTTAACTGTTCCGTCAAATCCCGCCGATTATCGTCATTAGCAGCAAAAACTAAGAGGGCTGGAGCCATTGTGCGATGCTGACGGCGGTTCGCTAAACTTGGTCTTGCTTCGCTAGCGCGATTATCGCGATGGGTCATTGGAGAAGCCAAGGGGAAAATTTGATTTGTCTCGCTTCGTCCCTGTTCAACCCATTGTCGAAACTGCCTGACAAGGCGAGTTGTCTTACCACTACGAGTTGACCCACTTATCCAAATTGAATCAGATTTCACAAGCTCTCCTTTAGGTTATTTGTTAAGATACTACTTACATTAGATATAAAAGTTAGTGTGGTTCAGCGTGTCAAAAAGCACCAATCATCTGAAGCATAAAGTGTAAAGTATGAAGTACAACTACGAAACACGTCTTGAGTAATCAAGCCCTAGTAAATAAGGTTTGTTGGTAGTTTTTGACTGGGTGGAAAATTTTCAAGTCCTCCAAAGCCGATAAATTACCAAATTCTTTCACCTTATGCTTCGGCCTACTTAGCTCAATTTTTTGAGCCTTTATACTTTCTGTAATCCTTCCTGTTGGGTAATCATCTTTTTTATGAGCTTTCAATCTATCTTCCGCACAGCCAATCAATGGTTCTTGAGTACCCCTGAAAGAGCTTTAGACCAGGCCTACAAAGCCGCCTTAATGATTAAGGCCATTGAAGATGAGCATTTTAAGGGCAAAAAAATATCGGCAAGTTCGGGTGAATATACGGATAGTGTAATTTCCTATTTTGAAGCCGATCTCAAGAAATATTTAAAAACCATCAAAGTCAGACTTGTAGAATTTAAAAGCAGTCGTTCTGTCTTTATCAATTCTGATTCCAAAAAGCTAGCCAATAATCGGAGTAATTTTACAGCCTCTTCTCAAAATTTTTCTCTGAATAATGAGCAGCAGTCGATTATTATTGAAAAACTAGACTTTATCGACAAAATAATCAAGAAATATTCTGCACCCGAACCTTTATCCAAATCTTTAGTCCCCTTCTCTCAAATTCAAGAAAGGCAAATTATTCAATCTGATATTAATCAGCCCCTGGACAATAGCCCTAAAAGTGAACCCAAATCTTTACAGAGAGGCGTCGTATCTAAAGATGGTGTAGTGACAGATATTGATTCAGTCACTGATAAAACGGGTGTGCTTCCTCGTTCCATTTTAAGAACTTTCAATAGGCTTCAGCAAGAGTTAGACCCAAAAGCCGAAGAAGAAGTTGTTAAGAACTTCCGGAATTCCAAGCTTAAAACTATAATATCATTAAAGTTCATTTTAACTTTAATTATTGTTCCTATCCTAACTCATCAAATAGCCAAAACTTTTGTGATCAGTCCCATTGTTGATCAATATAGAGAAAAGGCAAATATTTTTTTAAATGTCGAACTTCAAGAGGAAGCATTTAGTGAGTTAAAGCACTTTGAAGAAGACCTTAGATTCAGAAGCTTAATTGGTGTAATCGATAAAGTTACTCCAGAGGAGATGGAAGAACGAGTTAAGGAGAAAGCCAGTGAACTAGCAGAAGAGTTTCATGAGAAGAGCAGCAATGCCCTTAAAAATATTTTTGCCGATTTAGTATCAATCGCAGCTTTTGCATTGGTTATCGTTACCAGTAAGCAAGAGATTGTTATATTAAAATCTTTTATGGATGACCTTGTCTATGGGCTGAGCGATAGTGCTAAGGCTTTTATCATTATTCTGTTTACTGATATATTTGTGGGATTCCACTCACCTCACGGTTGGGAAGTTATCCTCAAGGGGATATCTCAACATCTGGGGTTACCAGAAAATCACGATTTTATATTCTTGTTTATTGCGACATTTCCAGTTATTTTGGATTCCGTATTTAAGTACTGGATTTTCCGCTACCTGAATCGAGTATCTCCTTCGGCTGTGGCGACTTATCGGAACATGAACGAATAATTGTTTAAGAAATTGGGGTTTGAGAATTGCACCTGGTAATACCAAGTTGCAGTCAAAGATAGCATAGCAAAAGGTAGAAGGCAGAAGATAAAAGATTGACGGGTCTTGGTTTCAGCAGGTGGCTCTGTCCTAATCGCCTTGGCGACTGCTATAGATAGGGGGACAAGGGAGAGAGAAAGTACTACGTCTGAAAGCAACTTTGTATAAAGCAGGAAATTTCCTATGAGCATCAGCTTCAACCGATTGCCATAACAAAAAGATGAAAAAAAGGGCAAATACAATAATTTGCCCTTTCTAACCTTCAGAAAAACTTGTTTAGGTGCTTTCTGAGTTAACAATCCAAGCTGTATACCGATTGTGGGTACAAGGCTTGTAAAATTTTTCTGGAAAAGCTTTTCCAGCTTATCCCTTTATTTTTGACCTGTAACCTCTTCTAAGCGCTCGCCTACGATTTCTTCAAATGACTCAGTTTGTGAATTTCCTGGGTTCTTCATCTTTTCAATGTCAGCGGCTCCTTGAACTTCGTTAAGGCGACCTTCATTGGATTTTTCTATGACTTTTTTAGCCGATAGAAGATCTTGATCTCCTTGTCTGATCGCAGTCTTTTGTGCTCCCTCTTCAATACCGAGAAGCTGATCCTCGCCCTTTGTAGCGTCATTGGACGGAGCGGATTGATCGGGGGCAAATGGATTGGGGAAGCTGTAGGCAGGTGTTGCATTAGAGAACAAAATCAAAGCGCAAGCACAGGCCGCTACAACAATGCGCACAGAACGCCACAGAGCAGACAGGCTAAAGCGTATAGATGTCATAAGTTCCTCCAAATTTCCTTGATTTATGTACAATTTAGGTGGTTTACCTGTTGAAAACGTTCAGATATCAAACTACACTTATCCATTTATACAAATTATTAATCCTAGCTCATCTATACGTAGGTAGATTAGCCGATATACATCTAGGCAGATTTGCCATTAAGTTGGTCAACTTTCATACAATTTATTTATGCCCCAGCTTGATTTACTCCAAATTTACTGATGGAATGAGAAGTTCTATCACGGGGAAGCAGGGAGTTATCAAGTTCGATTTTTGGAAATATCTGCGTATCTAAAACTCCGCCTATTGTTTTGCCAAAGGACTACTAATACTGATTTAAATTGACCTTACAACACATCAACTGTCTGTAGGGGCTCTCTTGCCATTCGCCCATAGCTACATCTGCCACTTTCTCCAATCAAATTGGTATAACGTTAAACGTCCCAAAAGTAAAGCCCAGCGTGGATTGAGCAATTTAACGGGGAAATAGCTGAGAACACCACTGGCTCTACTTTAATCAGGCTATTTCTGTAAGAAAAATTCGATTTGTGGGACTAATGGGTCTTGAACAATACCGACACCAGAGTAGCCCCACCGTTTTAGCAAGTTGTTAATCTGAGTGCCCGTAGCTGACTCCACAGTAAAGCGCTCCGCGACATCCACGGCATGAGCGTTGAGATAGCTAAGGGCATCAAAGTGTTCGCGAAACATTAACAGGTAAACTGTTCCAGTATCTTGAGTACCAGTATTCGGCTTGGCGACCAGATAGCGACCATCCGCTCTCGAAAGAATCAGGTAATAAATTTGGGAGAACATAGCCAAACAATTATGAAGTGTTAAGGATAAAGGGTGAAAACTAGGAGGTTCAGGTTATCGTTGTCACAAAATATGTGTTTCTCAACTTGGCTCTAATTCATACTTTATAGTTCACACTTTTTAGTCAGCTATTTAAGATTTTCCAAACGAATCCGGGGGTCTACAACTTTTAGCAGTAAGTCGGCTAACAAGTTTCCGACAATTAGCATCAAAGCCCCTACCATCAAACTTGCCATCACCAAATAAAGATCTAGATCCTTCACCGCCTGCAAAATCAAACGCCCTAAACCAGGCCAATTGAAGAAATATTCGGCAATAAAGGCACCGCTTAACAAGCTGGCAAACTCAAAACCCAGTAATGTTATCAGTGGATTGATGGCATTGCGGAGGGCATGGACGTAGATTACCCGGTTTTCGGGAAGTCCCTTAGCACGAGCGGTTTGGATGTAGTCTTGGCGCAGAACGTCGAGCATTTCTCCTCGGGTTATGCGCTGTAGACCGGCAAAGCTGGTGATCGAGAGGGCAATTGTGGGTAAAATTAGGTGCCAAGCGATATCCAAAACCTTGCCAATGAGTGATAAATCCGCGTGATCGATGCTGGTCATGCCCCCAACTGGGAATAAGGGGGTGGTGTATTGTGCCAAGATCAGTAGCACTAGCGCGGTGATGAAGCTGGGAAAGCCCTGACCGGTGTAGCTAATGACTTGTAGAAATCGGTCAAAAGTGCGGTTTTGGTGAACGGCAGCAACAATACCCAAGGGAATTGCGATCGCCCACGTCACGATAATCGATGCGATCGCCATCAGCAACGTTGCGGGTACTCGCTCCCACAATAAAGATGACACCGGTCGAAAATAGGCAAAACTCATGCCAAAGTCAAGGCGGGTAACCACTCCCCATAGCCAGCGCCAATACTGCACAATAGGGGGCTGATCCAGACCAAATTGCTTCTGATAAGCCTGGATGGTTTCCTGGGAAATTTTTGGATTATCCCTAAATCGATCCAGGAAATCCCCCGGTGCCAACTGAATAATCGCAAAACACAGGGCAGAGGCCAAAAGCAAGGTCAACACTGCCTGTAACAGCCGCTTTACCACATAGAGAAACGTTTCACTCGTAACGATTATTTTCAGTTGATTCCCAGCCGCCGCGAATCCATCCCGAACTGAAGAATCCCTCGAAGAAGAAGTCATCGAACGTCTATCCCTCTTGTCTCTTAAGGTTGAAAGTTAGTCAGTTGAAGGTTGGCAGGTTGGTCAGCTGACAGTTGGCAGGTTGACCAGTTGCCAGGTTGATGAGTTCTAACCTTCTAACCTTCAACCTTCTAACCTTCAACCTTCCAAACCCTTTACTCATACTCAATCAACGTCACCACGGGCGCATCAGGCAGTTGCTGACGCCCGCCCAAATCCCGTAGCTCGATGATAAACGCGAAGCCGACCAGTTCGCAGCCAATCTGTTGTAGTAGCCTAGCCGTAGCCCCTGCGGTTCCACCGGTAGCAATCAAATCATCGACAATCAAAACTCGACTGCCGGGATGAAAGGCATCTTGATGAACTTCCAGCTGATCCATGCCATACTCCAGCTCATACTCAACAGAATGCACAGCAGCGGGTAGCTTGCCTGGTTTGCGCACGGGAATAAAGCCAGCGTTAAGGTGGTAAGCCAAGGGCGGCCCAAAAATAAAGCCACGAGACTCCATGCCAACCACATAATCAGCCTCAAGACCCGCCTGTTGACATTTTTGGGTCAGTGTATCGAGCGTGTAGCGCAGTCCCTCCGGGTTGCGCAGTAGAGTGGTAATATCCCGAAATAAAATTCCAGGTTTGGGAAAATCCGGGATAGTGCGAACCAGAGACTTTAAATCCATCGGCAGATAAACTCACTTTGCTTGCAGTTTGACTCGATATCTATGGCATGATGGCAGCACAGCGCTCTCTTGAGAGGACTTACCATGTGCCCCCTGCTCGCATCCTACAATAGAAGGCTGGACGTTTTTAATAACTGCTAACACTTACGACCTAGTGTTTTACTGGAGAGTGCGCACAATTATTTTTATTATTCAGATATTCAGGTAAACCCCTTGAAGATAAGAAGTAGTAGATGTCACTGAAGTCCGAAATGCTTTTTCGGGTCGCTCCTCTGGGTTTGAATTTTACCCAAGCCGATTGGCGTTAAGTGATAGCCTCAAAGAGGAGAATCTTAACTCGAATTGGAGCAACACCCAAATCTGGGCACAAATGCCAATGTCAGAAGTCAGCTATTTTACAGGGATCAGCCTGCTTGACTAAAGAAGTATGAAGTATGAAATATGAATTTCTGGTATACGCTTTGCCCAAAAGTGGGCGAAATCTTCTGCAAAAGAAGGTTCATGCCGGACTGTATCCCGGTAGACTAACGCCCAAGAGTGGCTGCTTAGGCAGGTTTTCACCCTAGCCGACGCTTCGGCAAGGGCTAGCTCCTAGGGAGCCGCTTGTGCGCGATCGCACTGTGCTAGGCGCTAGGTACATGCTCCGCCCATGCTAATGCCCAACGGCTGGCTACGCCGAACAACCTTGAGTTGACATCGCTTTGACCAAAACCTTTATCCTCAATTGCTAGTTGGAATGAATCTTTCTGTGAGCGTAATGCCGACCAATAGTCCCCAGGATCAGACAAAGTCCTTGTTTTTAGATAATCTACCCGATCCACTGATCTCAGAGCGAGGGTGTCCGCCACGAACTCGGCAGCAGATAGACCTCATTCTACTTGCCATTGAAGCTCTGGAGCTGGGGGGTTCTGAAGCCATGTTGTTTGCCGCCAAGGAGCTGGAACTTCAGAACATCGTTAAAAATCGTGTGGCCCTCTGGCGTATGCGCTCTAGCAACCCCTTACGGCGCTCCTATACTCGTCGTCCCCTCCAGCTAGAGGAAGCAAAAGCTTTAGTAGTGATTGCCTCTCATCTGGCGCGAAGACTGACTGTGTTGATCCGGCAGTTGCTGCTGGCTTATCAACAACTCAACGAGAAGCAGGTGCCACTAGAAAACCATTTTCGCTTGTCTGAGTATCTAGAGCGGTTCAGGGCTCATTTTCGGAGTCGGATGAATCCACGGCGGGCGAAAGTAGCGGCCTACAACTCCGATGAAAAGTTGAATGAGCTGGCAATCTCGCTGTTGAGCCAGCTACTGTTTTGTACAGGAACCTCAGGAATGCAGCGATTTTGGTCCAGCCTCTTTGATGGAGAAGTAGCATGACCATTCGACGCCAATACAGCTTACCCAATTGCACTCTCGTCCTAGAAGGATTGAGCGACAATCCTCCCACGGGAGGGGGTCTAATGGATTCCCGCCCTTTAATGACCATCTTGGTTCATGCTGAATGCTATTTCTCAGGGGCAGAGCAATCCCTCAAAGGCGGACGTGACTTTTTTGAAAGCCTAGTGCGGTCTGTGAGTCGCTATGCTCAGGAGTTTTTAAGCCAGGTTCATCACCCAAAACTGCATGGGGATAAGCCTGAACTGGTGCAATTGCAGAAACTGCCGGACAAAAATTTGCATCGGTTAATCCTTTTTGCCACGGCTGAGGCTATCCCAGCTCACTCTGGGGGAGGGATGCCACCCTCACCGTTTGCGGGAATGGCTCAAGGGATAGCAGGTCAGTTCACGTTGACGACGGTACAGCTGTTTGACTTGGTTGAGGCCATTGACCAGTTTCTCGCGGATGGGCGAACGCTACCCGACCTAAAGGTGTCGTTAGAGCCACTGTCCAGGCGTCATCGCAAAGCGGACGAACCCATGTCCCAGCGAGCCGCCCCAGCCGCACTGGGAATAACGGGTTTGGCGCTATCCGCGATCGCATTTTTCCTTGTGCCCATCCCTCGCGAACCCAAACCCCCAACACCCCAGCCCAACGCCAGTAAGACGACCTCTCCAAGCCCAAGCCCTGGAGGCTCTCCCTCTCCCTCTGCCTCTTCGTCGCCAACCGCGACCGCTAAACCCACACCTCCTTCGGCCTCTGATTTGGAGAAGCTTCTCTCCTCCAATCCAGAGATTACTGATGCAACTCAGCTGCGCTTTTTGCAACGGCGGCTTTACAAGAAAGTCGATGAAACTTGGAAGAACCGGGGCCAGTTGGAGCAGAGTCTAGAATATCGTGTCAGTCTGGGTAAAGATGGCTCAATGCTCGGCTACCAACCCGTCGGCTCAACACCTGCTGAAGCGGCAAAGCAAACACCCCTCCTTGATTTGCTCTACATCCCCGCTACAGGCAGTACTCCCAACAACGAACCCATTGCTCAGTTCCGGGTCGTGTTTAACAAAAGAGGCATCCTGCAAATCAGCCCTTGGCGTGGGTATTCGGGTAAACCTTCCTTAGGCCCACAAATTACGGATTCAGCCGTGGTGACGCGCTTGAAAGAGCAAGTCTACAAGCAAATTCGCGAAAACTGGAATACAACCCCGACCTTTCCCAAGAGTTTAGTTTACCGAGTTGCTGTTACAGAAGAGGGTACGATTACCGACTATGAGGAAAAGAATCAACCCGCTTCAGATTACGTTGCTCAAACTCCTCTTGAGAAATTGATCAACCCGGAGGCGGCTGGTTTGGGAACCAAGGAGACAGTACCTCAAAAACCTCTCGCTCAGTTTCGGGTCGTGTTTAAGCCGAGTGGAGTTCTGGAAGTCAGCCCTTATTAGGACTGCGAGATGAGAAGAGGGGGGAGAGGGAGAGCATGGCTCAACTTTCTCTCTCCCTAGGATGAGCAAAAATCCTTCTATTGGATGACCAAGGAGCAAGATATTATGCGTCTTACCGATGAGTCAGAAGAAACTCCTTTCCTGATCAACCTCGTGTCGATGATTGATGTCCTCTTCTGCATCCTCGCTTTTTTCATCATTTCCTCGATGTATTTAACCCGTTCAGAAGGGCTGCCAGTCAATTTACCCAAAGCCGCAACGGCAGAAACTCAGCGCACGGCTCAAATTAATGTAACAATTCAGGCTAATGGCGCGATCGCCCTGAACCGTCAGCCGATAACCTTAAACGCACTTGAAGGCGCGGTGCGCTCTCAAGTTGGCTCGACTTCCCAATCTCTGGTCATTATCAATGCTGATACTGACGCTTCTCATGGTCGAGTGGTCAGTGTGATGGATCGCTTGCGCCAAATTCAGGGGGTAAAATTAGCGATCGCGGTCCAAAAACCCTCGTGAGCTGTTACGAATACTACAAGGTGAGCCGTTGCAATAAAGTGCTTGGGATGGATGAACTTTGTTGCCATATACGGGTTGAACAGTCTTCCGTCGCGCATTCCCCTTCCTAGAAGAGCAGGGAGGGGTGAGCGACGGTCAGCCCAGTTGCGGTGCATCCTGAGACTGGATATAAGTTTTGAGAACTTCTAACGGGGCACCACCCGCAGAAATGATGCAGTAAGCCTGAGTCCAGAATACGGGTTTGCTGTAGAACTGATTGACGTGGTCAGCAAACTGTTGACGGATTAGCTTACTCGACACAGCTTTAAGGTTATTAATCAGCTTCGATAAGGTCACATTCGGCGGGTAACTGATTAATAGATGTACATGGTCAGCTTCTCCACTAAATTCCACCAGTTCACACTCCTTGACAGTGCAAAGCCGATTAAAGATGCTTTGCAGCTCTTGGAGAATATCGGCGTCAATCACTTTACTTCGATACTTAGTAACAAACACAATATGGGCATGTAGGTTATAAACGCAGTGGGCGCGAGACTTTAGCTTGGTTAACTTCATCTAAAACTTAATGATAAACTCAAGTAATGAGTATAACCCGTCGCCTTACTTACCGCTTGTACCCAAGTCGCTGCCAAGATGCCAAACTGCATTACTGGCGGCGTCTTCATGCCAGCTTGTACAATGCGGCGGTATACAACCGGAAGACCCAGTACCAGAAGTTTGGTCACTCGGTTAACTACCTCGAACAGCAAAACTCGCTTCCCGACTTCAAAAAAGTCTGGCCTGAGTACAAGGAGCTGGGGAGTCACGCTTTGCAAGCAACCCTAAAAAGGGTCGATTTCGCCTTTACCCGCTTTTTCAAAGGCTTAGGCGGCTATCCCAAATTCAAGGTATCTCGACGCTATAGCGGCTGGACTTACCCTTGTGGGGCTGGTTGGCAAGTTGAAACCAAGGGGCAAAACGGGCATCTTACCCTCTCAAATCTAGGAAGGATACAGATGCGAGGGAAGGCGAGAACCTGGGGTAAGCCAACGACTTGCACGATATTTTTCCGCAATGGGTGTTGGTATGCCTCCATCACGGTTCAATGCCAGCCCCAACGTCAAACAGGTACAGGTTCTATCGGTATCGACCTGGGTTGTAAGGAAGCGATAACCCTTTCCACTGGGGAGAAAATCAGTAAACCTGACTTCCTTAAAGTAGGTCAGCGCCAAGTTAAGGCAGCGTCGAAGTCATTACGACGCAAGCGTTCGCCCAATAGGAACAAGCGAATCAAAGCTTCCCGTCGATGGAAAAAAGAACGCACGAAGGTTTCTAAGTTACAGCGTAAAGTTACTCGTCAGCGTGAGGATTGGTTGCATAAAACCACCAGCAGTATAGTTAGCGGTAATAGCCTAATTGCAGGTGAGCTTCTTCACGTCAAGGGTATGACGAGTAAGGCGAAAAAGGGCACGAACAAGAAGCAAAAGGCTGGACTTAACCGCTCAATTCTTGAGGTTGGGTTTGGGATTATTGGCGGACTTCTTGAGTACAAGTCTGCCGAAGCTGGTGGCTTTTATTTAGAGTCTCCAACCCGGACACTTAAGCCTACTCAGCGCTGTGCAAAATGCTGGGAATTAACACCCAAAACCTTGAGTGACCGAGTTCATATCTGCTCGAATCCCAACTGCGGTCATACAGAAGACCGAGATGTCAATGCCGCTCAAGTCAATGAGATTTGGGCAAGGGGTGAGGAACTCGCCTCTTTAGACGCCGAGTCGCCTAGCTCTACCGCCTGCGGAAGTATGCGGCAACTAGGGGCGAAGAAGCGTCAGAAACTCGCCCCCTAGCGTAGCAGGTCGCCAGTAGTTCATTTCGTCTGTACTCAGCTACGCACCACAGCTTGGCTGATAGACTAAAAATCCAGCAATCACATCAAGGAGAGCTTCTGGCTCATCCGCACGAATTGAGTGTCCACTATTCTCAAAGATTCTGAGGTCAGCATTAGGAATGGCTTTAGCAATCTCCTCAGAAAATTCCGGAGCACAAATCCAGTCATGCCGCCCTCCGATCACGAGAGTGGGTGCAGTAATTTTATGTAAGTCGTCAAGGACGTTGTAATCGCGCAGGAAGCCAGCAAAGGCGACGTTGATCGCATCAACCGAGAGGATAGCCCGATTCCAAGAAGAAGAGCTTTTTGCCGGGTCATGGGTGAGGGAATACATGGGCCCCATCACTTGAAAATACTCGTGTAACTGCTCCTCATTCTCAAACGCACCATCCCACAGTTTTGCAGTAATTGCTTTTTGTTCATCAGTTCCTCGTTCTGCCAGAATCTCCTGAGCTCGCTGCAAAAAGCGTGAACTAGCCGTCGTGGCGATCACAATCAAATGCGAGACATTTTGGGGATAGCGTACCGCGTAAGAAAGAGCAACCATACCGCCGTAGGACGAACCAATCAAAACGATTTTGTCTAAACCCAAGTGCTGGCGTAGAGCTTCCATATCCTCGACATTATTGTCCAGAGTATAGGTTTCTTTAGGGCCACGCGCTGATCGCCCTTGACCCCGATGATCAAAATAGACCAATTGCAGCTTACGGCTGAGGGGAGAGAACGAGGGTTTATAAGACGTGTGGTCGGCACCTGGTCCCCCGTGAATGACAAAAGCGATCGGCTTTTCGCGCATCCTTGGCCCATCCACCACTAAAGAAGACCCTTCAACATCAAAGTAGATTTCTGTATCCCGAATTTTGGCTCGCATTCTTGACTCTTACTGTAGATACACCATGTTTTAATTACTTCCCAAAAGGCTTCCTAATCCTCGTCGTTCACATCGCTCTATTAATAGGGCTTTTGTCCCTGAAAATTTCCAGGAGGATTGTATTGACAAACCAAGTAATCCATCTGAGTACCTTTAGCTAGACCACAGCCCACCTCAGTTGTATTTTTCCAGATTATTTGGGTGTAGTGACCACATTTTTGCCAACCCCCTTTACAGGTATTGGGGAAAGCGCTATTGGCGATAAAATACTGCTTTTCACTTCCCCAAGCATCAACCATTTGGGTCTGTGAGTAACGCCCCTTACTACCTGCCCAGATATTTTCCCCATAATTTCCAGAGCTATGTTGTAATTGACTTCTAGAGGCAAGTTGCTTGGCCCATTTCTGAGCAGAACTTGCCAAGCTATCAGACCATTTCAGACCGGGAACACCTACCTGTTGTCGATATTTATTGTGAGCTGCCAAAATCAGATTTCTGTTAACGCTTTGTGCCACCAGCATGGGTGGATTGGAAATCGTCTGAGTTGGGTTTGGCGAAGGTGTGAATGCCGCTTTGGTTAAACCAGAACTGATAGCAACCAACCCTAAACTCATTGCAGCGGCTACCACCACAGAAATTTGCTTGTACCGTTTATGCCTAATGGATAACTCAGTATTAGCGATATTTTTAGGGTATTTTGAGTTGTTAATGGATGTCATTTATTTATAATCCTCAGCTTCCAAGCTAATTTTCGGGGCGTGACAGTAATCGATATTGGACTTTCACTAATTGCTCAGAGTCAGTAGATGACGCACCAGCCGAAACTTCAACATTCCTGACGCCGACATGGGATGGAACTTGGTTGCGAGAATTTGGAGACGATTTATGACTGCCGAGCTCTATTTTTTCACCAAACACCGTAATGGATTGAGGTTGAGTAGCAGGCTCAGTGCGATTGGGTAATAAAATAGGTGCGGATTCAGGAATCGATGCCGCTTCAGAAGTGTCAGGTAAAAGGGTAGGGAAATCGTGTGAGACACTTCGGTTTTCCAGCCCTCGGAGAGATGCACCTGAGCGCGTAGTGAAACCCTTTGCGGGTTGAGATTGAACTCTTGGTTTGGCGTAGGCTGTTGATGTCAATCCAGTGACTACTGCTCCGGCAACAAGGGCTGCGATGATTCCACGAAACATTAGCTTACTCCTACGTTTTGAGCTGCTGTTTACGATTAGGTGAATGGGTTCAAATCGGCATGGGACGCACCCTGAAGTCTATTGCAGAGTAAATTCATTAGACTTCCCGAAGTTGATCAGTCGGGAGTGTCAATCCGAGTATAGTTTGTGGGCAAACCAGACTCCCATAACTTGCATATTTTCGTAAGATTACCGTTTTAGTGATGACGGGGCTGTCAAAATGGGGACGGCTTTCAGATGCGATCGCGCTAGGCAGATAGCTAGGAGTTGGCGGTTCTTACTTGTTTCGCCCTGAATGCTCTCTTCGATTAACTGACGGCAGTGGGTTCGGAATTTGTCACCAAACTGCGGATGGTTCCTTCCAGGTTGGCGTTCTCCAATTTAGCGTCTGTCATATCAGTTTTGGCTAAATTAGCGTCACTGAAATCGGCATTAGATAAGTTAGCCCCATTTAACTTGGCATGTGCCAGGTTGGCTCGATACAACCGGGCTCCATTTAAGTTAGCACCGCTGAGATTGGCTTCAATTAGGTTAGCACCGCTGAGGTTGGCACCAATCAGGTTGGCACCACTCAGGTTGGCACCAATCAAGTTAGAAATACTCAGATTGGCACCGTTTAAGTTGGTTTCGCTGAGATTGGCTCTAATCAGAATGGCACCAATTAGGTTGGCAGCGCCTAATGTTGCCTCATGCATATTGGCACCACTCAGTTCAGCACCACTCAGGTTGGCTCCCACTAGATTGACGTTACTTAAGATGGCAACACCGAGTTTGGCACCAATCAAGTTGGCATCGCTCAAATCCGCATCCCTTAAGTTGGCATCAGTGAGACTGGCACCAATTAGGTCAGCACTACTGAGGTTGGCACCACTCAGGTTGGCTTCTCGTAGGTCAGCTTCACTGAGGTTAGCACCACTGAGGTCTGCACCAGGCAGGTCGGCATCACGAAAGTCTCTTTCTCCTGCTGCATAACGTGACAAAATTTCGTTAGCATCCATAGGTTGATTCCTGATTTTGAAAACTCAGTTGTAGCAAAATTTTTCTGGGTCTTCTGAGTCTTTGTTTGATGACTAGGCTAAAGTTAGTTGGATTCAAGCCATGAATAGAACCCTGGAAGAGTAAATTTTTATCACTGGGTTATAGTTAACGCTACGCCTGAGTCAAAATCTCCAGAAATTCTTGCACAACGATGTCTGGTTCTTCCCAGCATCGCGCCGCCTCGTAATGCTCAACAATACTGATGTGAGGAACTTTAAACAGACGAAGTTCTTGTGGAGCACCACTGCTGCTGCGATCGCCTTTTAATGAAGTGCTAACAAGGTTAGGCGTATCGGTTGCACAAACACTGATGCGTTCAGGCTCATACAGGGTACATACAGGTGGCTCAACTGGCTCCCCATTGACTTCCAGAATACCCCACTTACTTTCGTAAAAAACCAGAAAGTCAATTTCCTTACTATCGATGTTTTTAGATCCGTGAATGCGAGTCCAGCCATTCAAGTAAAACAGAACACCAGCACGGTCAAACGCTTCCGCAATTTTCAGTTCAGTTTTTGAGTGAAAGTAATGACCATTCCATTCGTAAGGAGCTGTCTGTTCTACATTGCTGATATTAAGACTTACCCCCACACTCAGAATTGTTCCTTCCAAATTGGTGTGTTCTAGATCGGCCTGGGTCAAGATAGTTCCCGCCAAATTAGAGTCACTTAAGTCCGCGTGAGACAAGTCGGCATCCCTTAAATTGACGTAAGCAAGATTAGAACGGCTTAATTTAGCGCTTTGTAAATTGGCTCCTTCCAGGTTGGCTTCAATCAGGTTGGCACCCCCTAGGTTCGCTCCACTCAGGTCGGCACCACTCAGATCAGCACCAATCATGTTGGTAACACTCAAGTTAGCTCTCTGTAGGTTAGCTCTACTTAATCTGGCCTTAATCAAATTGGCTCCACTAATGTAGGCAGCACTCAAGTTGCTACAAGTTAGATCAGCACAACTCAGCTCAGCACCACTTAGGTTGGCACCACTTAGGTCAGCATCCCGTAGGTTGGCAACACCGAGCTTGGCACCAATCAGATTCGCATCATGCAGGTTAGCGTCCCGCAGGTCAGCCGCACTCAGACTGGCAACAATCAAGTCGGCACCCCTCAAATTAGCCCCAATCAAGTCGGCATCCCGTAAGTCCGCATCACTGAGATCGGTATCACTCAGATTGGCATCACTCAGGTCAACCCCCCGCAGGTCAACCCCCCGTAGGTCGGCACCATGCAGGTCGGCACCACGCAGACATCTTTCTCCTGCTGCATAACGTTCCAGCAGTTCCTCGGCATTCATAGGTATGTTTTGTTGTTTGAGAACTCAGCTGCAAAAAGATTTTTTTAAGCTAATCCAAGACTATGTTAGGGTCAATTACGAATTACGAATTATCAATTACGAATTGGAGCGCAGCGATGTGATTTCTGAATCACTACTCCCTACTCCCCCTATCGACGACTCCCGACTCCAAGCTCACAGGAAATATGCAATGTTTTACGCGCCACAGCTTATCAATGTCTAAACCGTTGCGTTAGCGTAACCCACTTTAAGTCTCGGTAGAGTGTGCAGCGCTTGCGGAGCATAGGCGTAAGGCAGGTAGCTCAGGCAGGATGTCAAAGCAACATGGTGTAGATTTTTGGGCAAACTTTCAGGAATTACCGAGAAACACCTTGTAGAAAGAATTAACAACGTGGTTTTGCTAGAGCTTGTCAGACCTATAGTCAGCGTTAGACTCAAGTTTCTAGGATTTCCTCCCTTCTTTCCTATCGGTGGTTCTGCAAGTTTTGCAACCGCCGTTTTTTTATTTGGAAAGGGATTTGGGGCTGGAGATGGGTAAAGAAAAGGGGCGCAAGTGTTGACACTCTCCGGGCTGAAGCCACGGAGATTCTTTCTTCAACC
>NZ_DATNPA010000197.1:0-18944 GCF_036703385.1 Allocoleopsis sp.
GGTTGCGACTTCATCGTACCCTGAACTGAAGCCTTCTAGAACGATTCGGCGGAAGGAAAAATCTTGGTCGGTGAGCAGTGAGCAGTGAACAGTGACCAGTGACCAGTGAACAGTGAATAGTGAATAAAAAACATCCCTGAGTGTAATGCCTCTACAGCTCAGGTAATGCGATCGCTAGAGTCTGCCTGTCAACTCCCTCAAAAAACTTCGTCTTCAATCCCACGCCACCATTCACCCAATTTCATCATATCGGCGTGAATATCCGCTAGACCCTGAGCATAAGCCTCTGGCGACAGTGTGGCTCGTTGTTCTTGGAGTTTTTTCAAGCGTAGTTGCACAAGCAGCCAAGGCTTGGAAATACTGTCTGTGCTTTCGATGTATTGTGCTAAATCCTGGCTATCCATGAGCATACTTAATGCTTGTTTTGCAGAGCGATCGCTCCCTAAGACAGTGCGCTTAGCCGTGTCCTGGAGGCGATCGCTTAGTTTCTCACTTCCGTTAACCGTCCTTAAGCGGCAGCTAGATTCTCGTTAACGAAGTCCCAGTTAATCAGGTTGTTAATGAAAGTATCGATGAAGTCAGGACGCTTGTTTTGGTAATCCAGGTAGTAAGCGTGTTCCCAAACATCCAGAGTCAGTAAAGGAGTTTGTCCGAGTGCGATCGGGTTTACCGCATTGGGAGAGTTGGTGATTTTGAGCGTACCATTATCGAGTACGAGCCACGCCCAGCCACTGCCGAACTGGGTGGCAGCCGCTTTCTTAAACTCTTCTTTGAACTTATCGTAGCCACCTAAGTCAGAATCGATCTTCTGTGCGATCGCACCGGTTGGGGCACCGCCACCACCAGGCTTCATGCCATTCCAGAAGAACGTATGGTTCCACGCCTGTGCAGCATTGTTGAAGATGCCACCCTTGGATGAGTCATTGTAGGTTGCCTTGATCACTTCCTCAATCGACTTATCGGCTAGATCCGTGTCCTTGATGAGGTTGTTGTAATTGGTCACGTAAGCCGCATGATGCTTGTCGTGATGGAACTCAAACGTCTTGGCGCTGATGTAAGGGTCTAGCGCATCGTAAGCGTATGGTAAGGGGGGAAGTTCGTATCCCATTTCGGTTCAATCCTCTCAAAACTGCCTTCTAGCTTAAAGCGAATCGAGGAGCTAGAAACATTGCAAACTTCTCGATAATCAGCTTAAATTTTCTATAGCTAAAGCCATAAAATTTAACAATATCATTGTAGCTCAAAAATTGTCTGGCTCTCAATTGTAGCCTTTATATATCCAAATGTAGTAGACTGATTGAAGAGTTTTGTGCTAAGAGTCGCCAAGCACACTTTGGGCAATCAAGTTAATCTAACTCACCCAAATATTACTCAGTTGGGCAACGATTGGTTAAGGTTTCTTTAACGAATGCGATCGCCGCTTCTGGACTCGTCGCTAGGAAAATATTATTATCCGAGAGGCTGTTAAAAAAGAGTTGACTTTGTTGATCGCTAGTCAATAAAATGACAGCCTTACTGGCCTTTAAAGCAAGTGCGACTTCAGAGGCTGTACCAGCACCCATACCACAAGCAATCACCACATCGCTGGAGAGGACGTTGATATTATTTCGAGCGCTGCCCATGCCCGTAATAATGGCAATATCAACAGCCTCCGAGAGGCCGCGATCGCCAGAATTAGGCAAGATACCAACAGTTAGACCCTTAGCAGCTTTAGCACCACGGCTTGCGGCATCCATAACTCCAGCATTTCTGCCCCCCGTCAGTAGTACCCATCCTTCTTGAGCAATTAGAGTACCCAGCTGATAAGCATTTTTTTTATCAGTCTCTGAGGCTCCAGAACCTGGCCCCATCACTCCAATGACAATTTTTCTCATGAGTCAAATCGAATCAGGGCAATATGCTAAGTAAAGGCGTAATTCAGCTCACTTAAGTCTGCTTTAATCAAGGGGTTGGCAAGAAGCGTTCACTAAGAGTTATATTAACTGCTATATTCATTTATTAAACGAAAAGTCAAATATCTAAAGCTGCATCTGTAGGTTGCATCTACTGCAAGAAATTCCATGTCCACCCTATTCAATGCAACCGCATCCACAGAAAATGCAGAAATTTGCTGTACCCAGTGAAACGATAGAGATGAGGACGGCGTGGGAAATACCGATGAGCCAAGTTTAGTAGGTTGGACTGTCTTCCTAGAGCAACCAGCAAAATGGTCTGCTCGATTCAGGCGAGACATCAATCAAAACCGAAGCTAACGCAGGCCACAATTCATCGCCCATCTTTTCTCTCATGAATAATTTTTCGCCACAAGAAATTACTCTGCCGGGTAAAGTCTCGAATCAATATCTAGAACGCCAGCAAACCAGAGAGTCCAATGCTCGAACTTATCCACGGCGCATTCCTATTACCATTCGCGAAGCTAACGGAATTTACGTCAAAGATGTAGATGGAAATTTGTACTTCGACTGTTTAGCTGGGGCTGGAACGTTGTCCCTAGGACATAATCATCCGATTGTAATTGAAGCCATTCGTGCAGCTTTAGATAGTAATCTTCCTTTACATACACTTGACCTGACAACACCGATTAAAGACGAATTTGTTGAAGAATTATTTGCGAGTTTGCCACCTGAATTTGCTCGAAATGCACGGATTCAGTTTTGTGGACCAACCGGTGCAGACGCAACTGAAGCTGCCATTAAACTGGTCAAAACCGCAACGGGACGGCGCAGTATGCTGTCCTTTCACGGTAGTTATCATGGCATGACCAATGGCGCTCTTAGTTTAACGGGCAATCTCGATGCGAAAGTAGCTGTGGCCGGTTTGATGCCGGATGTTCATTTCCTGCCTTATCCCTATGAGTACCGTTGCCCTTTTAATCTAGGCGGTGAGATGGGGCATCGTACCAGCAGCTACTATATCGAATCCATTCTGACAGACCCTGAGAGTGGTATTGTCCCACCAGCAGGGATGATTCTGGAAATTGTTCAGGGAGAAGGAGGTGTAATTCCTGCCCCCGATGAGTGGGTTAGGGAGATTCGTCGCATTACCTACGAGCAAAATATTCCCTTAATTGTGGATGAGATTCAGACCGGTTTTGGTCGTACTGGAAAACTCTATGCGTTTGAGCATAGCGGAATTATTCCAGATGTGTTGCTCTTATCAAAAGCGATCGGTGGGAGTTTGCCTTTATCAGTAGTGGTGTATGACCAAAAACTTGACCAGTGGAAACCCGGTGCTCACGCGGGCACATTTCGGGGCAATCAATTAGCAATGGCAGCGGGAATTGCTGTTTTACGCTATACCTTAGAACATCGACTAGCCGATCGCGCCGTAGAATTGGGCGATCGCCTAACCAGTCACTTGCGGCAGATTCAATCCCAGACGAGTTGTATGGGTGATGTACGAGGCCCAGGATTGATGGTTGGGGTGGAACTCGTTAATCCCCAGGGTAAGGCAAATGCGCGAGGCTGTTACCCACGACATCCACTGATGGCTCGTCAAATTCAAGCAGAGTGTATGCGTCGAGGGCTAATTTTGGAGTTGGGAGGTCGTGATAGTAGCGTGATACGTTTCTTACCTCCTCTGATTGTGACCGCAGAACAAATCGATAGCATTTGCGAAATTTTCCAAGCGGCTGTCAAGGCCGCTGAAGCTAAATTGGCGGGTTTGGATTTGGGTGAGGTGTGCGGATGTTAAATCAAAAATTCCAGCGTGCTAAACCTGATAGCCAGGCGACTTCAAAACAAAACCGATTTGAAACTTTCTTTTTAGGAAATTCTGCGGATAGCTTAAGAGCTTATTCAGCAGCAATGTCCGCCGCTATAGAGGTTCTCATTAAATACTTTGCCTCACAAAATCAGCCTTATAGCGGTGTCAGTCCAGCTGAATTAGCAACTAAATTGACAGAATTCGACATATGTCCAGAAACTGGAGAAAAATTCCCAAAAATACTGATTCAGGTCGGTGAAGCGATTCTGCAAAACTCCGTTGTTGTTTCTCATCCGACCTGTATTGCACACTTACACTGCCCTCCCCTAATCCCAGCACTGGCAGCAGAAGTGTTGATTAGCGCCACTAATCAATCAATGGACTCTTGGGATCAAAGCCCTGCTGCTACGTTACTAGAGCAAGAGATAGTAGACTGGCTGTGTTGCTTATTTGGGTACGATGCAACAGCTGACGGAATTTTTACCAGTGGTGGCACCCAATCCAATTTTATGGGGCTGCTGCTAGCCCGTGACGCTTTCGCCCGCGATCGCTTAAACTGGTCGATTCAAAAGCTGGGGCTGCCCAAAGAAGCCAATCGCTTTAGGATTCTTTGTTCTGATGTCTCTCATTTCACTATTCGTCAATCGGCTGCGCTTTTAGGGTTAGGAGAACAGGCTGTTGTCACTGTAGAGACAGATGCTGATTACCGATTGTGTCCGGTTGCCTTGGAACGCAAACTCGCAGAACTGAAGCAGCAAGAGCTGCTGCCGATCGCAATTGCGGCTACAGTAGGAACGACCGATTTTGGGAGTATTGACCCCTTACCCGAATTAGCAGCTTGCGCCAAGAGACATGGACTGTGGCTGCACGTCGATGCAGCCTATGGAGGGGCTTTAATATTAAGCGATCGCCATCAGCATAAACTAGCAGGAATTGAAGCGGCAGATTCGCTTGTCGTCGATTTTCATAAATTATTTTATCAGCCAATTAGTTGTGGCGCTTTTTTGTTGAAAGACCGCTCTAACTTTGACTTGATTAAACTTCATGCGGAGTATCTAAACCCAGAGACTAACGAAGATTTCGGCTTTCTAGATTTAGTCACCAAATCTGTACAAACTACACGCCGTTTTGACGGACTAAAGCTGTTTATGTCGTTGCAAGCGTTGGGTCGTCAGGCATTTGCAGACATGATTGACACCACGATTGAATTAGCGGGTGCTACAGCTAAATTGATTGCCGCCGAGTCAGCTCTGGAATTAGCCAATTACCCAACTATTAACTCACTCGTCTTTCGCTACTGCCCCCAACAAATTCCTCCGAAAGTTGAGCCGATTACTTGGGCTAATAAAATCAATAACCAAATCCGGCTCTCTCTGCTGCAACAGGGTGCAGCGGTCATTGGTCAAACCCAAATTGCTAACTCTACTTATCTGAAATTTACTCTGCTCAATCCGCGCACGACGATAACCGATATTCAAACTCTTTTGAACCGGATTAAGCAGTTGGGGGAGGAATTGGAAGAAGTTTATTAACGGCCTTATCAGAGGCTACAATTTTCGCTCTCCTTTCGTTCCAGACTTCGGACAGTTTTGATCTGGATAACGAGAGAATTTGGGTTACAAGCTTTAACAAAGAATAAACATTAAGGCTGCCCCCTAAACTGTCCGGACTCTTGTTTCCTCACCTGTAGTATTTGACCATAGGTTCGCCCATCAGATCGAGCTTTCCATCATAACTACGGGAGAGCAATAACTTTTAACGCCTTGAGGAATTTGCTTATGTATTTACTGATGGTTCTGGCTGCTGCTGTTTTCTTTACAGTGGGTGGGATTTTCATGAAGCTTTCACAAGGGCTATCCTTTTTAACACCCAGTTTGCTCGTTTATGTCTTCTTTTGTACAGGAGCTAGCCTGCAAACCCTAGCTATGCATAAGTCTGAATTAGGAGTCACTTACATTTTGGTACTGGGTCTTGAGGCGGTTTTAGCTTTACTGTTTGGCATTTTCATTTTTAAAGAACATTATTCTTTATTGAAACTGTTAGGGGTCAGTTTAATTGTGGTTGGGATAATATTTTTGCGAACTAGTAATAATTAGTTCGCATAGAATATAGTAAGGACACGGCATTGCCGTGCCCCTACCTAGAATGTGTCTTCCATTTGATTAAGAACCGCTATGGTTTTCAAACAATGAATACTACATGGCTCCTACAATCATCCCAGCGAGAATAATAAAACCAATCCAGACATTCTGGCGGAAAATCTCACCATAAACCGGTCTAGGAAGGTCTTTCTGGCGCAGTCGGGTATATTGCCAAGCCCAAAGTGCGATCGCAATTCCCAATCCCAGCCAAAAACCGAGGTGCAACTGCATCACGACACCTAACCGGGCGAGTAAGCCAGCGGTACCAATAAAGAAAACACCAACAGCCTCAGCGGCATAATCTCCAAAAAAGATAGCGCTAGAGTTAATGCCAATCCGCTGATCATCTTCGCGATCGGACATGGCATAAACGGTATCAAAGCCTAATGTCCAAAGTACCGTAGCTCCCCATAGCAGCCAAGTCGCGGGTTCCAGGTTAGCGGTTACCGCACTCCAACTGATCAGGACGCCAAATCCCCAAGCGATGGAAAGGACTAACTGAGGAATGGGGAACACTCGCTTGGCGGATGGGTAAAAGATGATGACAGGCACAGCGGCGACGCAAAGCCAGAAGGTGTAAGAATTGAGATACAGAGCGAGTACACCAGCACAGGCCATTGCCACTAAGGCAACAACAATGCCGACTTGAATAGAAAGGGCGCGAGAGGCAAGGGGGCGATCGCGGGTTCGTTCAACTTGAGGGTCAATATCTCGATCCCACAAATCATTAATCACACAACCAGCACCACTGGTGGCTAAGGTTCCGAGGATAATCACGCCGACTAAAGGTAGAGGGGGTATGCCATTAGCGGCTAGAAAGACGGCCCATAGTGCAGGTACCATCAAGATCAGGCGTCCTGCCGGCTTATCCCACCGCAGAAGTCGAAGAATCGTAAGCCAGACTGGCACGGGGTTTTGTTGGGGTTGGGTCAGCATGGAATAAATTCAGGATGGTTGACTCGTTGTGCTAAGGGAATTTGTATCTAGGATATAGTGCCTATTTACTTAATTGTGTTTACCAATGATTGTTATCCCTTAGAGGCTGGACTAGCGTTGTTACCTGGAAGATACGGGCATGGTTGATTCGTTAACGAAAGAAAATTCTATTACTGTTTCCACCCCTAAGACTGAGCAAGACCGCATTCTGGCAGCGATCGACATTGGTACAAATTCGATTCACATGGTCGTTGTGCAGATTGACCCAGTGCTACCGTCGTTTACAATTATCGCCAGAGAAAAAGAGACGGTACGGCTAGGCGATCGCGATCCCAAGACAGGGGAGTTGACACCCGAAGCAATGGGACGATCTCTGGCTGCATTGCAACGTTGCCAGGAACTGGCAAAAAGCTGCAATGCCGAACAAATTGTTGCCGTTGCCACGAGTGCTATGCGCGAGGCACCCAATGGACGAACCTTTTTGAAGCAAATCGAATCAGAATTAGGGTTATTTGTCAACCTCATTTCAGGTCAAGAAGAAGCGCGGCGGATTTACCTGGGTGTTTTGTCGGGGATGGAATTTAATAACCAGCCCCACGCCATTATTGATATTGGTGGCGGTTCTACGGAATTGATTCTGGGGGATAGTCAGGAACCCCGCTACCTCAGCAGCACGAAAATAGGAGCCGTTCGCCTCACGGCTGAGTTCATCACCACCGACCCCATCAGTCACAGCGAGCTTCCATACTTGCAAGCCTATATTCGGGGCATGTTAGAGCGACCCGTTGAGGAGTTACTGGCTCACCTGCAACCGGGCGAAGAGCTTCGTTTAGTAGGAACCTCTGGCACCATTGAGACGCTAGCGACCATGCACGCTAGAGAAAAGCTAGGAACGGTGCCGAATACCCTCAATGGCTACCAAATCAGCCGCAAAGACCTCAAAGAGATGGTCAAGCGCTTAGCTTCCATGAGTTGCGCCGAACGGGGGGCAATCCCAGGGATGTCAGATCGACGATCAGAAATCATTGTTGCGGGTGCCCTAATTTTAGTAGAAGCGATGACAATGCTGGGGGTTGAGTGCTTGATGATTGGTGAACGGGCACTCCGGGAAGGGGTGATTGTTGACTGGATGCTCACCCACGGATTGATTGAAGACCGCCTGCGCTACCAGGGCTCAGTGCGCGAACGCAGCGTTTTGAAAATTTCCCAAAAATATCAGGTCAATTCGGAATATAGCCAGCGAGTTGCCAACTTGGCTCTGAGTTTGTTTAATCAAACCAAAGGCCATCTTCACCACTGGGATTGTGAAGAACGAGAAATGCTTTGGGCAGCGGCAATTTTGCACAACTGTGGATTATATGTGAATCATTCGGCTCATCATAAGCACTCTTATTACCTGATTCGCCACGCCGAACTTCTGGGTTTTGTGGAAGCGGAAATAGAAATTATTGCCAATCTCGCTCGCTACCACCGTGGGAATACCCCTAAGAAAAAGCACGAAAGCTTTAGCAACTTATCGAGTAAAAAGCATCGGCAACTCGTGTGTCAGCTCAGTGCTTTGTTACGCTTGGCAGTTGCGCTTGACCGCCGCCAAATTGGTGCGATCGCAAAAGTACAATGCGACTATCGCCCGAATGAAAAAGAACTCAATCTGCATCTGTTTCCTGCTAAACCAGACGATGATTGCGTATTGGAACTCTGGAGTTTGAATTACAAAAAAGGTGTTTTTGAAGAGGAATTTTGCGTTAAATTAGTAGCAACTTTAGAATCGGTACCCGTGACAGTCGGTTAACGCTAAAGAAGCCAAAATAATTCTGATTACAGGGTTAAAACAACAGCTAAATTATAGCGGTTCTCATTTGGATGGAATATAGAAACCCTGTAGGGGCGCGACATGTCGTGCCCCTACCTTGTAGTACACGCAACTGAGAAGTGCTATAAGCTCATCCGACGCTTAAAAAAGGTGGGATTGAATGAGAGTCCTGCTACACGCTACACGCACCCTTACGGGGAAGCAAGCTACACAAAGACAAAGCTGGAATCAGAAAGACTGGTCACGTTGTTAACTGCCGCAATTAAGTCATCATCCTTGAAGATGCCAATGTTCGGGGATGAGGCACCTGGAACATTAGTAGATCTGAATGAATAGTCACCCATGCTGCCTGCGAGTTGAATCTTGTCTCCCTCACTGGCATTGAAATCTGCAATGACGGCGTAGCTGTCTCCCAGATAGTAAGTGAGTGTGATCCGTCCAACACCTATTATGTCCGCTCCCGTGTCTTCGCCGAGTACAAAGGTATCAGCTCCACCGCCAGCGATTAACAAATCGTTTTCAAAGACTGAAGGGCTGCCCCATAGAGAACCGCCGTAGCCGTTGAGAATATCATCGTTGTTGCCGCCAAACAAAATGTCGTTCCCGGCTCCACCAGACACCAGATCCCTACCATTGCCACCCAATACCATGTCATTGCCATTCTCACCGTAGAGGGTATCATCGCCATTGTCCCCCTCCATGACATCATTGCCACCCCACCCCACCATGATGTCATTGCCAGACCCTCCAAACATCGTGTCATTGCCCTGACCTTGAGCAAAGGGAATATCATCTCCAAAGAGAAGGTCATCTCCATCCCCTCCCCTAAGTGAGTCGTCGCCTTCACCGCCGTACAGGCTATCATTGCCTGCATCCCCATAAAGCTCATCGTTACCTAAGCCACCACCGATCAAATCATTACCCTGTCCACCACTGAGAACATTGTTGACAGCGTTGCCGAAGAGGGTATCGTTGCCCTGGCTACCAATCAAATTTTCGATGTTGCTTAGCGTTTCAAAGTAGCCCGGATAATCTGGGAAACCAAGTACGCCGGTTGTTAAATCGACGTTGATGCCGCGATCGTAAAAAGCGTAGGTGGCAGTATCAATGCCGTCCCCACCATCAAGGGTGTCTTTGCCCCAGCTACCATCAAGGGTATCATCACCAGCTCCACCATACAGTTGGTCATCGCCAAAGCTGCCGAGGAGAAAATCATTACCATTGGTGCCGTTGTATATTGCCATCGCGTTCGTTACTCCTTATAGACGTGTTGGTTGTGTAGAAGAAGTTGGGTTCTGTCCGTTTAACTCCTTACCAACTTGTACGAATGGGATTTGCTGTTTATGCACCCAACACGCATACATGAGTTGTGAAAGTCTCGCCTTAACCAATTAAAGATTGGTTGCACATGGGCTCCATGCCTCACTGTTGTTCAAATTCATTTCTGGGATGAGGTAGTGCTGTGGGTTTTAACTTGATCGCACAGATGTCTATCCTCTGTCTTCACTTCGGCATTCGTCCTCAGATAATCCCGCACGCGATCGCGAAGCGCTGCTGCGAAGCGCAGATCGCAAGCATAAGCGAGTTCATCGAGTTGGAGAATGCGCTCCACATCCCACAAAATGATTGTGCGATCGTCCCCAGCAGAGGCGATCTGTTTACCATCGGGACTAAACGCCACCGCCCAAACATTCCCCTCATGTCCGGTTAGTGCGGTTATTTCTGTTCCGTCTGTCTTCCAGAGTTTGAGTGCGCCACTTGAGCCTCCTGCTACCAGCATTTGACCGTCTGGACTGAAATCAACTGCCATCATGCCTCTAGTATTTCCCTTTAGAGTTTTGAGCAACGTGCCATCACTCGTCCAGAGTTTAATCGTGTCATCCATACTCGCGGTTGCCAAAGTGCGACCATCTGGACTGATAGCAACTTCCCAAACCCCACTGCCATGACCTTGCAAAGTCTTGGAAAACCGACCGTCCAAGCTCCACAACCGAGCTGTGCCATCTTCACTGGCGGAAACCAGCTTCTTTCCGTCTGGGGTAAAGTCCACATCATAAACCCTAGCCCGATGTCCTTGGAACGTTTTTAGGAACGTGCCGTCTTTATTCCACAGTTTCACGGTTTTATCGTCGCTGGCAGAAGCCAGTAGCTGACCGTTTGGACTTGCGGAGATATCCCAAACGCCTGCCTTATGTCCTGTTATGGTTTTCAGCAGCGTTCCATCGAACTGCCAGAATTTAATCGTTTTATCTCCGCTGGAGGCAGCAAGGATCGGCCCGTTCGCTCTGTTGGCCAAGCTCGCCCCAGAGAGGAAAGCAACGGAGCGAATGGCAGCCTTGTATCCGGCAAAAGACTTCAGCAACGTGCCGTCTCGCGCCCATAGTTTGAAGCTCCAATCCGCACCAGCAGAAGCTAGCATCTGGCCGTCAGGGCTGAAATCCACATCCCAAATCGTGCCACGATGTCCGTGAAGAATTTTTGAGAAGGGGTTGATCGGATTCCAGAGTCGGGCGGTATTGTCATCGCTGGCGGAAACAACAATTTGACTGTTGGGAATAAAGGTTACGCCGCGAATTCCCGATTGATGCCCTTTGAGGACTTTCAAAAGCGTCCCGTCCGGCTTCCAGAGGTTGATGGTTTGGTCGGCGCTGGCGGAAGCAATGACATCGCCTGCTGTGCTGACAGCGACTTCAAACACTTCCGAAGTGTGACCGCTAAGAGTAAGTAGGGGCTGTGCCCCCGTGCCTGCCCATCCGTCGAGTTGCCAGAGTTTGACAGTGTTGTCAGCGCTGGCAGAGACGATGGTAGGACGTTTTGTGCCGCTATTGTCGGCAACTAGGGCGAACTCAACGTCCCAAATGGCAGAGCTGTGCCCTTTCAGGGTTCTCACCAATTCGCCTTTGTTAGTCCAAACCTTGACCGTACCGTCCGCGCTGCCAGAGGCGATCAGGTTTCCATCCGGACTAAAGGCAACACCCCAAACCCCGCCTTGATGTCCTGTCAGAGTCTCGCTCAGTTTGCCATCAACGCTCCACAGACGAATGGTCCTATCTTCGCTGGCAGAGGCAATGCGCTGACCGTCAGGACTCAAGGCGATCGCCCATATCGCAGCGCTGTGTCCCTGAAAGGTTTTGAGAAGCTTGCCTTCCCGACTCCACAAATAAATGCTGCCGTCTACACTGGATGTCACCAGTCGCTGGCTGTCGGGACTGAAACGGAGCGCGAAGACAGTAGCAGTGTGTTGCAACGTTTGCAGCAGCGTACCATTGGGTTTCCAAAGCTTGACCGTTCGGTCGCTGCTGCCTGTGGCGATAAGTTGACCGTCTGGGCTGGCATCAACTGTCAGAACCTGGCTGGAATGCCCTGACAGGCGATTGAATTCTGCCGTTCCGTAGATGGCTTGTTGCAGCACGCGTTGAACTTGAGATTGCACCTGGGGGCTGGAATAAGTGAGATTATCAAGCCTGCGTCTTGCTTGGATAGCAGTCACGAGGGCGTCTAATCGCTGTTGAGAGGCGAATTGCCCTGCGGATGAGGAGGTGAGGGCTTGAATTTCGCTGATGCGGGTTCGTTGTTCGCTCGTGACGGCGCGATGATATTGCCAGAGGGCGATCGCACCGGATGCGATCGCAACGATTAATAACCCACTCAATGCCCCAATAAACCTTCGCTGTCGCTTTGCCGTCTCTCGCTCTAAAACTAGTCGCTTGTGTTGTTCTGCGAGTTGGGCTTCTACTGCTTTGAGCTTCTCTGCTTCTAGCGTTTGCTGCACTTCCAGCCTGTCTAATTCTTGAGAAGCGGCTAAAAATTGATAGTCCAAATCGCTCAAACTTTTCCCTTGCGCCCAGGTTTGGGCATCTGCGAGAGCTTGTCCCCTGAGAAGGCGCGAAGCATCCTGCTGTTTTGAAGCTATCCAAGCATCGAAGGCTTGAGAGTAGGGGCGTAGAAACGCTAATTGTTCTTCTACCCATGAACAATCGAATACGTTCTGATAAATCGGGTTTTTCACTTTCAGAAAACCCTGCTGTTTCTCCACCAAACCCGACAGGAGCAGTTCCATTTGCTCTCGCGAGTCATCGGTTGTAACCTCTCCCTGTTGCAAGATTTGTTGATAGATGCCGAGTAATCTAGCAGTACGTTGGGAATTGCTCAAAATGCGATCGCGTATCGTCCTCAAATGCTCTGGCTCATCTTGAGTTTCCCAGTTGTCGATAATGCGCTCTCGCACCAACTGCTCGATGAATTTTCGATTTTGGATTTTAGATTTTGGATTGGGAATGTTTCCCTGTTTTCCCGCCTCAACCACTAACCGACAAAGCTTTTGTGTCAAAAACGGCTGTCCCTCTGTCCAGTACAAAATTCCAGCTAACAAGGCTTCTGGTTGACTGGCAATCTCCTTTAATCCACCCAGGAGGGGCATGGCTTCGTCTAACTCAAATCCCTTGAGTTCAATTGCCCGTCCGATATTAAACGGCGTGCGATTTTTGTCAGCAATCAAATCCGGCGGTGTGGCTACCCCTAACAGGGCAAAGGTGACGCGTTTATAGGTTGACTTTTGAGCGCGTTTGTTATATTCGGCTCGGATGAAAGCAAAGAAATCGTCAATCGGGAAATCTAAGCTGAGGAGACTATCGATTTCATCAATAAAAATTACGACATTTTGCTGAATTTCTACCAGCAAAACGGTTTCGATAAATTCACTCAGGCGGCTGACTAGGGATAAGTGGGTGCGATCGCGCCACCAAGCTCGTATATTAAAGTCAAGCTGGAAGCTGCTGACTAGAGAGGCGACAACAGAGGCATACCACTGTTCTGGCGTTACCTCTTGAGTACCAATGCCTGTTATATCAATGACTCCACAACAAACGCCTTCACCTTGTAAGCGGTGCATCGTCTGTACCCACAGCGAGGATTTCCCCATCTGCCGGGAGTTGAGGACGTAGCAAAACTCACTTCTTAACAGCGCTTGGAATAAATCTTCATCAGCTTGACGCCTGACATAACTGGGGGCATCCAGTGGTAGACTCCCACCCACTTGATATTCATAGGATGGACTTTGGGCGGTGAGCATTGGGGGAAAGGAGCAAGGGGAAGGGGAAAAGGGGACAGGGGAAAGGAAAGTTTTTAATTATTCTCGTGCTTTTTGAGTTTTGACTCGATCGCACAGATGTCTGTCCTCCTCCTTCACTTCAACATTAGTCCGCAGATAATCCCGGATGCGATCGCAAGCATAACCGAGTTCATCTAATTTGAGAATTCGCTCCACATCCCACAAAATGATTGTGCGATCGTCTCCAACAGAAGCAATCTGTTTGCCGTCGGGGCTAAACGCCACCGCCCAAACATTCCCCTCATGTCCGGTTAGCGCCGTTATTTCTGTGCCGTCAATTTTCCAGAGTTTCACTTCGCCAGATGCGCCTCCCCCCACCAGCATTTGACCGTCCGGACTGAAATCAACCCCCATCAAGCCTCTAGTATTTCCCTTGAGGGTTTTGAGCAGCGCCCCATCGCTCGTCCAGAGTTTAATGGTGTCATCCATGCTAGCACTTGCCAAAGTGCGACCGTCCCGACTGACAGCCACTTCCCAAACCCCACTGCCATGACCTTTCAAAGTTTTGGAAAAGCGACCGTCCAAACTCCACAACCGAACTGTGCCATCTTCACTGCCGGAAACCAGCCTCTTTCCGTCGGGGGTAAAGTCCACATCGTAAACCCTAGCCTCATGGCCTTTGAACGTTTTCAGCAAAGTGCCGTCTAGCTCCCACAGTCTCACGGTTTTGTCGTCGCTGGCAGAAGCGAGGAGCCGATTGTCGGGACTGGCGGAGACATTCCAAACGTTCGCCTCATGTCCTGTTATGGTTTTCAGCAGCGTCCCGTCAAACTGCCAGAGCTTAATCGTTTTATCTGCACCGGCGGCAGCGAATACCGGCGCGTTCGCAGAGCTGGCAAAGTTCGCCCCCGAGAGGAAAGCAACGGATTCAACGCCAGCCTTGTATCGCGCAAAAGACTTCAGCAATGTACCGTCTCGCGCCCACACTTTGAAGCTGCGATCCGAACTGGTTGAAGCGAGCATTCTCCCGTCCGGGCTGAAGCCCACATTCCAAATGCTGCCGCTATGTCCGTACAGGACTTTCGAGAACGGGTTTGTCGGGGTCCAGAGTCGGGCGGTATTGTCGTCGCTGGCAGAGACAACAATTTGAGTTTTGGGAATAAAGGTGACGCCGCGAAGTCCAGATTGATGCCCTTTGAGGGTTTTCAACAGCGTCCCGTTTGGCTTCCAGAGCTTGATGGTTCCGTCGGCGCTAGCGGAAGCAATGACATCCCCTGAATCGCTGACGGCAATTTTAAGCACTTCCGCACTGTGACCTGTGAGAGTTCTCAGCAGCGTTCCGTCGGGTTGCCAAAGTTTAACACTGCCAGCGCTGGCAGAGAGAATAGCGGGACGTTTTGTGCCGTCACTGTCTGCGAGGGAGGCGAACTTAACGTCCCAAACGATAGCGGTATGTCCTTCCAGAGTTCTCACCAGTTTGCCGCCCTGGGTCCAAATCTTGACCGTAGTGTCGGCGCTGCTAGAGGCGAGCAGTTTGCCATCCGGGCTGAAGGCAACGCTCCAAACCCCACCTTGATGTCCGCTCAGGGTTTTGAGGGGTTTGCCATCGAGGTCCCACAGGCGAACAGTGCCGTCTTCGCTGGCGGAGGCAATGATATCGCCGTCAGGACTGACGGCAATGTCCCATATGGCAGCGCTGTGTGCCTGAAAGGTTTTCAGCTGCTTGCCGTCCCGATCCCACAGATAAATGCTGCCGCTGACACTGGACGTGACCAGGCGCTGGCTGTCGGGGCTGAATTTGAGCGCGAAGACAGCAGCCGGGTGTTGCAGCGCGTGCAGCAGCGTACCGTCCCGCTGCCAGAGCTTGACTGTTCGGTCACTGCCGCCGGTGGCGATGAGCTGACCGTCAGGGCTGGCATCAATGCCCAGAACCGGGCTGGAATGCCCCGACAGGCGATTGAATTCTGCCGTTCCGTAGATGGCTTGTTGCAGCACTTGCTGAACTTGAGATTGCAACTCGGGGCTGGAATTAGGGAGGCTGTCGAGCCGGCGTCTGGCTTTGATGGCCGTTACGAGGGCGTCTAATCGCTGTTGGGAGGCGAATTGCCCTGCGGATGAGGAGGTGAGGGCTTGAATTTCGCTCTGTGCGGCGTGGTGATATTGCCAGAGGGCGAAAATGGTGGATGCGATCGCCACAATTAATAACCCACTCAATGCCCCAATAAATTTTCGCTGTCGCTTCGCCGTCTCTCGCTCCAAAACTAACCGCTTGCGTTCCTCTGCCAGTCTTGCTTCCACTTCTGTTAGCCTCGCCGCTTCCAGCGTTTGCTGCACTTCCAGCCTATCCAAGTCTTGAGAAGCGGCTAAAAATTGATAATCCCAATCGCTCAAACTTTTCCCTTGCGCCCAGGTTTGGGCATCTCTCAGGGCTTGTCCCCTCAGAAGGCGCGAAGTATCCTGCCTTTGGGAAGCTATCCACGCATCGAAGGCTTGAGAGTAGGGACGCAGAGCAGTTAATTGTTCTTCTACCCATAAACAATCGAATACCTTCTGATAAATGGGGTTTTTCACCTTCAGGAAACCCTGCTGTTTCTCTACCAAACCCGACAGCAGAAGTTCCATGTGTTCTGACGAGTCATCGGTTGCCACTTTCTCGTGTTGTAAGATTTGCTGATAAATTCCCAGCAATCTGCCAGCGCGTTGCTCGTTTCTCAAAATGCGATCGCGTATTGTCCTCAAATGCTCTGGCTCATCTTGCGTTTCCCAGTTGTTGATAATGCGCCCTTGCACCAACTGTTCCAGCCACCGCGCCTCCTCCCCAGCAGGAATTGTCCTCACGGAATTTGTTGCCATCAGGATAAGCTGACACAACTTTTGTGTGAGAAAAGGTTGTCCCCCTGTCCAGTACAAAATTTCAGCTAACAAGGCTTCGGGTTGACTGGCAATCTCTTGTAATCCCGGCATCAGGGGCATGGCTTCGTGTAACAAAAATCCCTTCAGCTCAATTGCCCGTCCGATATTAAAGGGTGTACGATTTTTGTCTGAAATTAAATCCGGCGGTGTCGCTACCCCCAAAAGTGCAAACGTCAGCCGTTTATACATTGACTTTTGAGCGCGTTTGTTGTAGCAAGCTCTGATGAGAGCAAAAAAATCGTCAATTGGGAAGTCTAAGCCCAGGAGGCTATCGATTTCATCAATAAAAATTACGACATTTTGCTGAATTTCAACGAGTAAAACAGTTTCGAGAAATTCGCTTAAGCGACTGACTAAGGATAAGTGGGTGCGATCGCGCCACCAAGCTCGTAAATTAAAGTCAAGCTGGAAACTGCTAGTGAGAGAACCCACAACTGAGGCATACCATTGTTCAGGCGTCACCTCTTGAGTGCCAATGGCTGTGAGATCTATAACTCCGCAGTAAATGCCTTCAGCTTGCAAACGGTGCAGGGTTTGCACCCATAGCGAGGATTTCCCCATCTGCCGGGAATTAAGGACATAGCAAAACTCACTCCTCAGAAGTGCCTGGTATAGCTCTTCATCAGCTTGACGCCTGACATAACTGGGGGCATCCAGTGGTAGACTCCCACCCACTTGATATTCATAGGATGGGCTTTGGGCGGTGAGCATGAAAACAAGAGATTTTTTACATAGTGTACGATCGTAATCGCTAAAACTAGGGCAGTGCGGCAGAAATAACCATCCAGTTGAAAAAGGTTAAAAAGCTTACTGTACAAACTTTCTTACCTTCTGCCTCTTGCCTTCTGCCTTTTGCCTTCTTGTACTAGGAGCGGATAAGCTCAGGGTATTGGAGTCACTACTGAACGCCTACACCAACTGAGGAAAAACAATGACGACGCTGCTAATTCAAACCATGAGCGTCCCACTGACAGTCAATCTCCCTGCTATCAAGTCGATGAGTGTTGAACAATTCTACGAGTTCTGTCTAGCCAATCGCGATTTGAGAATTGAGCGTACTGCCAGTGGGGAAGTTATCATCATGCCACCTGCTTTTTCAGATACAGGGAATCGAAACATTAAAATTGCTCAACAACTTGCGAACTGGGCAGATCGAGATGGCACAGGTGAAACGTTTGACTCCAGTGCAGGCTTTACTCTACCGAATGGAGCAACTCGCTCTCCCGACGCCTCGTGGATTAAACTAGAGCGCTGGAATGCTTTAACTGAAGAACAAAAATCCTCATTTGCTCCGATTTGTCCAGACTTTGTGATTGAATTACGGTCTTCTAGCGATACTCTCAGTGGATTGCAAAACAAGATGCAGGAATATATTGATAACGGTGCCTCACTGGGATTGTTGATTGACCGCAAGAACCGAAACGTCTACATCTACCGTCCCAATCAAGAACCAGAAATCTTGGATAATCCCGAAACAGTAAGCGGCGATCCAGAGTTACCAGGATTTGTCTTGCGGATGGCAAAAATCTGGTGATTGATATCATTAGACCTCTTGCATAAATCCTGAAAAGCCCCCTAAATCCCCCAATCCTGGGGGACTTTGAATTCATGTTCCCCCCAAAATTGGGGGGCTAGGGGGGCGAAAATCGAATGAGAGCAAGAGGTCTATTATTTATAGGTTTAAAAGCTTCAAGAGTTATTGCCGACTCCATCACACAGATGTCTGTCCTCTTCCTTCACGTCGGCATTGGTTCGCAAATAATCCCGCACCCAGTCGCAAGCAAATACCAGGGGGTCTGTATTGAGAATGCGCTTCACATTCCACAAAATCGCCGTTTGGTCGTGGCTGGTGGAGACAAGGAAAGTGCCGTCGGGACTGAAGGAAACTCCTGTCACTACACCTGTATGCCCCGTGAGCGTCGTCAGCAAGATGCCGTCAGAGTTCCAGAGTTTCACCGTGTTATCCATACTTGCCGTAGCGATAATTTCACCATCCGGGCTAAAGGAAACTCTCGACACTCCCTGTGCGTGACCTTTAAGCGTTTGCAGGAGCTGTGCTTTGTGAGGAACCGAGGTGTCAATAAGAGTCGATGAGAGATCTAATTTCCAGAGTTTGACGGTGCTATCTGTACTGGCTGAGGCGAGCATCTTGCCATCGGGACTGAAACTGACCCCCACAGTCATAGCCTGATGGGCATCAATCGTCTGCAACAAAGTGCCATCAAGCTTCCAAATCGCGATCGCGCCGCTGCTACTGACGGCGGCTAGAGCTTTTCCATCAGGGCTAAAGGCTACATCCCAGAAGGCGCTGCCATCTAGCTTCAGAGTTCGCACTAACGCGCCGTCTGGCTGCCAGAGTTTCACCGTGCCGTCTAAGCTTGCGGAG
>NZ_DATNPA010000198.1:0-5547 GCF_036703385.1 Allocoleopsis sp.
TTAGCAATCAAATCGTGGAAATTTCCCTCTGGTTTATTCCACGCTTCATGAGCACAAAACTGTACAATCCTGTAGGCTTCTTCACGAGTCATTCCCTTTTCAACCAAGGTCAGTAATACCCTCTGACTGAAAACAACGCCCCCGTAAAGATTCATATTTCGCTTCATGTTTTCTGGATAAACCAACAGCTTCTTCACCAAGTCGGTGATTTCCACCAGCATGAAGTGAGTCAAAATGCAAACATCAGGTAATATCACTCGTTCCACTGAACTGTGAGAGATATCTCGTTCGTGCCACAGCGCCACATTTTCTAATGCCGCCACCGCATGACTTCGCACAATTCGCGCCATTCCTGTTAAGCGTTCAGAACGAATCGGGTTGCGCTTGTGCGGCATTGCTGAGGAACCTTTTTGTCCTTTAGAAAAGTATTCTTCAACTTCTAGAACATCGGTTCTTTGCAGGTTGCGAATTTCTACCGCAAAACGTTCAATTGTTGCCCCTAAAAGCGCTAATTGTTGCACAAAATTAGCATGGCGATCGCGCGATATCACCTGAGTTGAAGCGGTATCCGGTTGCAGTCCCAAATTCTGAGTTGCGATCGCTTCCACACGGGGGTCAATATTGGCATAGGTTCCCACTGCACCGGAAATCTTCCCCACCGCAATTTCATGACGCACTTGGCAGAGGCGATCGCGGTTGCGACACACTTCCGCCAACCACCCCGCCAGCTTAAAACCAAAGGTGATCGGTTCGGCATGAATGCCATGAGAACGACCAATCATCACAGTATGGCGATGTTGCTGTGCCTGGTAACGAATCGCTTGACTAAGTTTCTCTAGATGCTCCAGAATAATGTCCAAGCTGGCTACCAGTTGCAGTGCCAGAGCTGTATCCAAGACATCGGAACTTGTCAACCCTAAGTGGATGTAACGTCCCGCATCGCCCACATACTCATTTACATTCGTGAGAAAGGCGATCATGTCATGGCGGACTTCTTCCTCAATTTCTAGTATCCGCTTCGGGTCAAAATTCGCCTTAGCTTTAATCTCCTCAACAGCCGATGCTGGAATGGCACCCAGTTCTGCTTGTGCCTCACAAACAGCGATTTCGACCTGAAGCCAGGTTTTGAACTTGTAGGTGTCCGTCCACAATTCGCCCATTTCGGGCAGGGTGTAGCGCTCGATCAATGCCTATGTCACGAAATACAACGGTCATTATTGTACAACTTGATGTCAGATGGCTTCATCAAGCGGCGTTAGATTATTGCCAGAGTTAGTGGTCTGATTATACTTGCCGTCATAATTACGAATTATTAAATCCTTTTCCCAAACATAATTATGAATTACGAATTTTTAATAACTAGCTTGGGTGAGTGATGCTGGAGAAAGCATCTCATCTCAAGAGTTAGAAGCTTACTTACAACCGTCATGAGTAGTCCATTCAGTATGCTGATTGCTGGCAAGTTGCTAGCCGTAATCCTCCTAGTGCTAGCTAATGGCTTTTTTGTGGCTGCGGAATTTGCCTTAGTAGCTTTGCGCCCTAGTCGTGTCGAGCAGCTAGTTGCTGAAGATCATCCCCAGGCGGCAGCTTTACAACGTGCCGTGAGCAACCTGGACGCTTACCTTGCAGCGACCCAGCTTGGTATTACGATGTCTTCCCTCGGTCTGGGCTGGATTGGAGAACCAGCACTCGCTGTGCTAATCGAGCCAGCGTTCCATCTGCTCCCTGAACCTTTGGCACTGATTAGTTCCCATGCCCTATCAGGGGTTGTTGCTTTTACAACAATCACCGCTCTCCACATCGTCTTGGGAGAATTAGCTCCTAAGAGTTTGGCACTCCAACGGACAGAAGAAACGGCTATTGCTGTGGTCAATCTCTTAGAAGTTTATCTAGCTATCTTTCGCCCAGCAGTCCACGTCTTAAACAGTTTAGGAAACTTTGTCCTCAGATTGCTGGGCTTACAACCGGGCAGTGGTGAAGAATTGCTTCATTCTGTTGAAGAACTCAAGCTTTTAGTTGCAGCCAGCCATGAAGCTGGCTTGGTAGGGCAAACCGAACAAAATGTAGTGGAGCGAGTTTTTAGTCTGGGAGAGCGACGGGTCAGTAGTTTTATGAGTCCGCGTACTGAGATGGTCTGGCTTGATATGGATGACCCACTCGAATCAATCCGCCGCTTGGTCGTCGAAAGTGTTCATTCTTTCTTCCCGGTCGCTCAAGAAAACGTGGATAACATATTGGGTATAGTGGAAGCCAAAGAATTTTTAGCCCATAACCCAACTCAACTGATTGAACTACAAGCCTTGTTACATCAACCGTTGTATGTGCCGGAAAGCATGAGAGCGTTGAAAGTTCTGGACTTGTTCAAGACCTCTGGTACCCATATTGCCGTAGTTGTGGATGAATATGGCGTGACTCAAGGCTTGGTTACGCTTAATGACATTGTAGAAGCGATCGTGGGTGACATCCCCTCTCGTGAAGATTTAGCTGACCCTGAAGTTGTGCAACGTGAGGATGGGTCTTGGTTGTTAGACGGATTGTTAGCGATTGACGAGTTTAAGGAAATTTTCCGTTTGCGAAAGTTGTTACCAGGGGCAGGAGTTAGCTACCAAACCTTAGGGGGATTTGTGATGAGCCAACTCGGACATATTCCTTCTGTCGGAGAGCATTTTGAGTGGGCTGGACTACGCTTTGAAGTGAGGACTATGAATGGTAACCGAGTTGATAAGGTCTTAGTGGTGCCTGGGCAAGCAGCTTCTTTGCGTTTGAGGAACAGCACTTAACAGAGTATTGCTCACTCTGGAGGTTAGAACCAGCCTAGGGATACTTGAACTGCGATTCTCAGGAGCTATCTATCAAGAAAACATAGAACCGATCAATTTTGAGGAGGTTGGTCGCAGAGATACACTGGCAACAGTACTTATACCTAATATTGCATGTTTGACTTTAACACTCTCTTGGAATTCTCACGAACCAACTGTCTAGCCATCTGTGCATTTTTGGTTCCTGCCAACTTGCTCTTCACCTTGCAGACGATGATATTCACCGGACTGCACCGCCCTCAGGCTCAGGTGCGACAAGCGGCTGGGCTTGCCTGCCTCCCGGCGCTGGTGATGGTATTTCATGTGTTCACTTGGTGGATGATTGGGGTGGTCATGGCTCCCACCTTTATCCTGTTAGGGCTGGCTAGTACCTGTCTGAGCATCAATTTTTGGGCGATCGCTCATCCCCAAAGTATGGCTCACTTCCTCAGAGCTTTGGTTCTGAGGGTTTTGAGCTTAGTACGTCGTTCTGGCGTTGAACTTCCCTAGTTAAGCGTCCTCTTATTCCACATTTATTGCATTCTGTCAATAGTGCGGTACTGAATAGCTTCGGCAACGTGTTGGGGTTTGAGAACTTCATCACCTGCTAAGTCAGCAATGGTACGGGCTACTTTAAGAATGCGATCGCTTGCCCGTGCCGATAAGCCTAACTTGCGAATTGCTCCCTCTAGTAAGTTGCGAGAGGTATCATCCAACGGGCACCAGTGACGCAGATGATGACTCTGCATTTGAGCATTGCAACGAATGGCTGCATCTGCTGTTTTGAAACGGTGATGGGCGCGATCGCGTGCCGCTTGTACTCGTTCCCGTACAGGTGCCGACTCCTCACCCATTGGTTGTCGCGTAATCTCCTCTGGCTTCAATCGATTCACTGCCACCTGTAAGTCGATTCGATCCATCAACGGCCCCGAAAGCTTTGCCCAGTATTGTTCCCTAGCCCTCGGCGAACAAGTACAAGCTTGGATAGTATCCCCAAAGTAGCCACAAGGACAGGGATTCGTACTCGCCACTAGGGTGAACTGTGCGGGGAACATCACCGATTGACGAGTGCGGGAAATGGTAACACAACCATCTTCTAACGGTTGACGCAAGAATTCTAAGACATCGCGCTTAAATTCTGTCAACTCATCCAAAAACAGCACCCCTCGGTGAGCTAAAGAGATTTCCCCAGGACGCGGAAAGCTGCCACCACCGACCAGGGAGGGGCCAGAAGCGGAGTGATGAGGACTGCGATAAGGGCGATCGCTGACCAAGGTTCCTTTGTCTCTGAGCAACCCCGCCACAGAGTGGATTTGTGTCACTTCTAAGGCTTCGTCAAAGCTTAAAGGAGGTAAAATCCCTGGCAAGCGTCGCGCCAGCATGGTTTTTCCACTCCCAGGAGGCCCCACAAAGATTAAATTATGTCCCCCAGCCGCCGCAATTTCTAAGGCTCTACGAGCATGAGCCTGACCTTTTACATCTTTTAAGTCTGGCCCCGTTGACCGAGAGGTTCGCAACGCCTGCAACCCGTCCATCTGAACCGGTGAGAAACGCTCTGGGTCGTTTAAAAAGTCAGCCACTTGTGCCAAATCATTGAACCCATAAACCGCAAGTCCCTGTACAACTGCCGCTTCTCGTGCATTATCCGCCGGAACGACCAAACCCGAAATTTCCAATCGCTTAGCCGCTGCGGCAATCGGTAACACTCCGGCAACGGGTCGCAGATTCCCATCCAGGGAAACTTCTCCTAAAAACAGATAATCGCCCAACAATTCGGCACTCACCTGCTCTGACGCCGCCATAATGCCCACACTAATCGGTAAATCAAAGCTTGGCCCTTCTTTACGCAAGTCAGCAGGTGTCAGATTCACCACAATCTTCCGCATGGGAAAGGCAAAACCAGCATTCTTTAGCGCCGCCTTGACCCGTTCTCGTGATTCTTGAACGGCAGTATCCGGTAGCCCAACAACCACAATTCCCGGCAATCCACCAGACACATCCACTTCGACACCCACCTTAACGGCATCGATTCCCACGATGGAAGCACTCCAAACTCTGGCTAGCATCTCAATTTCCCTGACACTTAAGCGCGAGTATAGGGCTTGTTATCTAGGTTACTGAACCGGGAAATTACTGGATTTAGTTTCGTTCCAGGACGGTGATTACGTAAAATTGCTAGCAGTCTGAGCCGCTTTCACCACTAGTGAGTCAAAGATTTAATATGAGCGAGACCATCTTCAGCAAGATTATTCGCAAAGAAGTGCCTGCTGACATTGTTTATGAAGATGACTTAACAATTGCCTTCAGAGACATTGCCCCCCAAGCACCCGTTCACATCCTGGTGATTCCCAAAAAGCCCCTTCCTCAGCTAGCCGCAGCCGAATCCGAAGACCATGCCCTAATGGGACACCTGCTCTTGACCGCCAAGCGGATTGCCCAGCAAGTCGGTCTGGATAACGGCTATCGCCTTGTGATTAACAACGGTGCTGATGGCGGTCAAACCGTTGACCACCTACATTTGCACATCTTGGGCGGACGCCCTATGAAGTGGCCTCCGGGTTAACACCGCTTAGGGATTCTAAAAAAAGTTTGAAGAACTTTACAAAACGAAACAAATGGGTTAAGTTAAATATGGGCGAACACAAAACCGCCCGCTGAACCTTGAAAAATTATTAAGCCATCATAAAAACATGACAACCACATTACAGCGTCGCGAATCTGCGAACGTGTGGGATCGGTTTTGCGAGTG
>NZ_DATNPA010000199.1:0-8001 GCF_036703385.1 Allocoleopsis sp.
CAGCTTACTTCTTGTCCAAATCTCGTGCTAATGCCACAGGCGTTTGAAGTTAGTCTGTATTAGGGAGAGAGCTAATAGTTGAAAATTACAGGTTGCAAGTTAGCTGTTGAACATTCAACCTTTAACTCCTCAACATTCAATTTGTCAACATTAAACACCTCACACTATGGCGATCGCACAAAATCAACCCACTCAAGAAGCCTCTACTTTCAACTGGCGGAAAATAGTTTTACCCATCTCTGTATTTTTGGTCGTTGTCTTCTTCATGGGGCCCGTTCTTTGGCAGGTACTGACCTCATTCAAAGTCAATGCAGATATCTCTGCCGTTCCCTCTATCTACTTTCCTACACAACTCACCCTCGAACACTACCAGTCTTTGTTCATCCGCCGTCCCTTTACCTCCTATATCTTCAACAGCGCCTTTGTTTCCCTCACTTCAACAGTACTAGCGTTGGCATTAGGTGCTCCTGCGGCTTACGCATTAACACGGATGCGACTACCCGGAGAGAACATCATTCTTGCTGCTGTCCTCATCGTCACACTGTTTCCAGCCGTCCTGCTATTTTTGGGACTTTTAGAGGTTGTACGAGTTACCCATTTAGGTAATAACTACTTAGCACTGATTCTTCCTTACACGGCTATTAACTTACCGCTAACGATTTTGGTAATGCGAAGTTTTTTCCAAAAACTACCAAAAGATTTAGAAGATTCTGCTAGAGTAGATGGCTACAATACGGTGCAAATGCTCATTAAAATTGTGTTGCCAATGACCCTGCCAGCACTGGTAACGACTGGCATTCTCACCTTCATCTCTGCCTGGAATGAGTTCATTTTTGCCCTAACGTTTATCACCCGTGAATCAATGAAGACTATACCGGTTGCAACCGCTCAGTTAAGTGGGGCGTCGGCATTTGAAATTCCCTATGGCCCGATCGCAGCTGCTACAGTATTAGGAACGCTGCCATTAGTAGTTCTGGTGCTATTATTCCAGCGTAAGATTGTCCAGGGTTTAACGGCTGGTGCTGTTAAGGGTTGAAGGTTTAAGGGTTGAAAGTTTAAGAGTTGAAGGTTTAAGGTTTAAGGTTTCAGGGTTGAAGGTTGAAAGCCGATGGCAACGATAAAACGATTCGAGGAAATTGAAGCATGGCAAACAGCACGGGAGTTGACGAGATTAGTTTATGCTCTGTCGAACGAGGGAGCATTTGCCCGTGACTTTGGTTTGCGTGACCAGATGCGCCGTGCAGCCGTTTCTATCCTGTCGAATATTGCAGATAGCGAAGCGTTAGCGAGCTTGCGAGCGTCAGGGTTTGAGAGTCGAACACAAGCACTTTTTATTGAGTTTTTAGGACGAGCTAAAGGCTCTGCGGGAGAACTACGTTCTCAGGCATATGTTGCCCTTGATGCTGGCTACTTTAATCAGCCTCAATTTACTCAGGTATTTAACCTAAGCGAGAAGTGCAGCCGCCAAATTACTGGCTTTATCACCTATCTTAAAGCCTACCCCACCAACAACCGACTCCGCGAAAGCAAGGGGGAATATTATATTGATACTGTTGAAAGCTAAACCTCAAAATTCAACTTTCAAATATTCAACTTCCAAACCTTCAACCTCCAACTTCAACCTTCAACCTTCAACTTTCCAACCTTCCAACCCAACCTTCAACCTTCAACTAACTATGGCAAAGCTTGAACTAATAAATCTCAACAAAACCTACAATCCTAAAGTAATTCCTGTCAAAGACATCAGTATAGATGTTGATGAAGGAGAATTTCTGACCCTCCTGGGTCCATCGGGATGTGGAAAATCAACTCTGCTGCGGTTAATTGCTGGGCTGGAACCGGCTACCCGTGGCAAAGTGGTGATTAATGGGCGCGATGTCAGCCATGTTGCACCTGGCAAACGCAACATTGCGATGGTATTTCAAAGCTACGCTCTCTACCCCCACATGACGGTTTATGACAACATTGCCGCTGGTTTGAGGCTACGCAAAATGCCGTCCGATGAAATTCGGCAGCGCGTGCAGGATGTAGCACAGAAGCTGGGACTACAAAACTTGATGGATCGCAAACCAGGTCAGATGTCAGGGGGGCAACGGCAAAGAGTTGCTCTGGGTCGTGCTTTGGTGCGCCAACCCGATGTCTTTTTGCTGGATGAACCATTGAGTAACCTTGATGCCTTGCTACGAGAGCAAGTCCGGGCGGATTTGAAACAGTTATTTGAGAAGCAGCAGGCACCCGTAGTCTACGTAACACACGATCAGACGGAAGCCATGACCCTTTCTAGCAAGGTGGCTGTACTCTACGACGGTAACCTGCAACAGTTGGCACCGCCTCATGAAATCTACACCAGACCGGCTAACCAATTTGTGGCGGGTTTTGTGGGTAGTCCCCAAATGAACTTGTTAAGCCTCAACTGTGAAGGGAATAATGCTGTCTTGGGTGACTTTAGAATTTCTTTGCCAAACCTAGCCACACCACCATCACATATTGTTTTAGGTATCCGTCCAGAAGATGTCCACCTCGTCAAACCTGAGGATACGCTGACGATTCAGGGTGAGATCTTCTTAGTGGAAAATCTAGGGATGCAGAATTTAATTAGCGTTCGGGTGAAGGGTTCAGATTTGAAGATTCGTGCTCTGTTGCCTGCGAGTCAGAGGTGGGAAGGCGAAGATGTGACGCTATCAATGGCACCGCAGGCGATTCATTGGTTTGATGTGAAGACGGGCGATCGCATAATGGGGCGCGATCGCGACTAGGATATCTCCAGCCACCATTCCTAACAAACGGCTCGGTCTCTCAGTCTTGGTTAAGCGGATAACAGCTCTACTCACAAGGCTAGTACAAAAAGGCAGTTCGCGTAGCGTTCTCCTTCTTGAGTAGGCAGAAGGCAGAGGGCAGCAGTAAAAAAGCTTGTACAGTAAGCTTTTTAACCTTTTTCCACTGGATCGTTATTTCTGCCAAACTGGTCTAGGAGTACTTTCGTTCAGGGCTTAATTCAGGGACATCCATCTTAGGCGCTTCTGCAAAGGAAGCGGCTGTTGATGAGGTGACAAACTCCGGTTGAAATTCAGATGCACCGAGGTGGCGATATCCGGCTGCAACAGCGATCGCGATTTCGGGAAAAGTACACCTATTGCTAAAGCCGAAATTCTAACAGACTACTTAATAAATCCTTAGAAACCTAGGAGTAAATCCTCAAGTGAAACCTCTCTTTAGATAGAGAGTTGGCTGCATAATTTCAATAAAAATCTTTGGTGTGCTCTATCAGATAACATCCTCTAAGGAAACCTGGCTGTAGAGTATCCATCAAAAATCAGTAGATTTTCACGAAGATTACTACTTGTAGCAGATAAATTTGAACTCTTAAGGAAAAAAAATAAAACTTAAAAGAATTATATTTTTTTTAAAGTTAACAACATTATTGTTATTACAAAAATTCCAGCCTCGCCTAGAGAACGAATAACCAGCAATTGGTATGGCACATTTTGGCAGAGCGATCAGATCGAAAGCACAGAAGGAGGCAGCCTTGCAAGTGGAAGAAATTGCTGATCAAATAGAAGCCATGCGCGATCGGCTTCGTCGGTGCGCACAGCGCAATCACTTGGTATCGCTACACCAGAACGGAAACCAACTGCCTTTGCCGCTACAAAATTGGCTGGAGGAAGTTTTGCAGGAAGTAAGTGCTTTCTTAGAAGAATTATGGGAAGGTCGCCTGTGCCCTTGGAAGGGCGAACCTTTTGATGCACAGCTGAAACTAACAGCCGTCCCAGACAAAGAACAAGAGCCAGCTTCCCTGCCCTGCGTGCGCGACCTCACTCTTGCCCAGCAAGCCGAGCAAAGGTTGCGAGAGAACGAAGAGCGGTTTCAGTCTTTGAGTGCTTGCTCACCCGTGGGCATTTTTCTCACAGATGTCGAGGGTCAATGTACCTACACTAATCCCCGCTGTCAGTCTATCTGTGGTTTTACTCTTGAGGAAAGCTTGGGAGTGGGTTGGTCGCAGTCGGTCTATCCAGAAGATCGGGAGAGGGTATTTGCCGATTGGTCAGAGAGTACCCGTGAAGGTCGCGAATACTCCGACGAGTTTCGCTTCCAAACCAAGGAAAGTACGGTTCGCTGGGTTCACCTCCGCTCATCCCCGATGTTCTCCGACAAGGGCAAACTCATTGGTCATGTTGGCACAGTCGAAGACATCACCGATCGCAAACAGGCAGCACAGCGGCTTAAAGAAAGCGAGAATCGCTTGCGGACAATCATCGAAACCGAACCAGAATGCGTGAAACTCGTAGCCTCTGACGGTAGCCTACTTGAGCTCAATGCAGCTGGACTTGCCATGATTGAGGCTCCAAGCGCTGAGTCTGTTATCGGTCAGTCCGTTTATTCCCTGATTATTCCAGAGCATAGAGAGGCGTTTATTGCCCTCAACGAGAGTGTTTGCCAGGGTAACAAAGGCACCCTTGAATTCGAGATAATTGGATTGAAAGGGACTCGTCGATGGATGGAAACTCATGCTGTCCCCCTGCGCAATGAATCAGATGGAACACTGGTACACTTAGCGATCGCGCGAGATATCACAGTTCGCAAGCAAGCAGAGGAAGCTCTCAAACAAGCCAAACAAGAATTAGAAATCCGAGTTGAGGAGCGCACGGCCCAATTACAGGCTGCCAATGAGCAATTGTTGAGGGAGATTTGCGATCGCAAACGAGCGGAAGAGGAATTAGAGAAGTCACTCTCTCTACTGCGTGGGACACTTGAAGCGACTGCCGATGGCATTATTGTTAGCCAAAATGGGACACATATAGCGACTGTTAATCAAAAGTTTATCGAAATGTGGGGCATCCCTGAATTTGTCATCGCCTCACGAGAACTCAAGCAACTCGTGCCGTTGCTGTTGGAGCAACTAAAAGACTGCGAAGCCTTTATGTGTACAACACAGGAATTGTTATCCGAACCGGATGCAGAAGGCTACGGTATCTTTGAACTCAAAGATGGGAGAATGTTCGAGCGCTATTCGTTGCCGCAGCGGATAGGAGGAAACATTGTTGGCAGAGTCTGTAGCTTTCGGGATATCACTGAGCGTAAGCAACAAGAGGCGGAACTCGCAGAAAGCCAGCGAAGACTTGCCTCACTGATTAATTCACTTCCCGGTATTGCGTTCTCCTGCTCCAATGACCCGGAATGGTCAATGAGATACCTCAGCGAAGGTTGCCTTAACTTGACTGGCTATACCAGTGAAGAACTCTTAGAAAATGGGGTAGTTTCGTATAACTCTATTACACATCCCGAAGATTTACCAAAAGTTCTGAGTACGCTGGATGAAGCTGTTGCCAGCAAGCAACCTTATGTGATTGAGTATCGCATTCGTACCCAATCAGGTGAAGAGAAATGGGTATGGGAGAAGGGAAGCGGAGTATTTGATAGCAACGGTGAGGTAATAGGAATCGAAGGGTTCATCACTGATATTAGCGATCGCAAGCAGAGCGAAAAAGCCCTTCAAGAAAAAGAACAGTTTCTAGAGTTAGTTCTGGAGAATATCCCCCAGTTCATTTTCTGGAAAGATAAAAATTCAGTCTACTTTGGTTGCAATCGCAACTTCGCCCTGGCTGCTGGCTGTTCCACTCCAGAGGAGATTGTTGGCAAAACCGACTACGATTTGCCTTGGAAGAAGGAGGAAGCAGACTTTTTTCGGGAATGCGACGCCCGTGTGATGGAGACGGATACACCCGAATATCACATCATAGAACCCCAACTCCAAGCGACTGGCAAACAGGCTTGGCTGGATACAAACAAGGTTCCACTTCATGATGCTCAAGGAAATGTAGTCGGCATCCTTGGTACTTATGAAGACATTACTGAACGCAGACTCTCAGAGCTAGAACTTCAACAAAGCGAACAAAAGTACAGAAATCTCTTCCACAATTCCTTAGTGGGGATGTTTCGCAATACACTCGCGGATGGCAAGGTTCTGGATGCGAATAAGGCTGTATTAAAGATGTTTGGCTTCGATTCCTATGAAGGAGTAAGAGCTGTTGATTTGTATGCCAATCCAGCCGATAGGGAGATTCTCAAACAGCAGCTACGAGAGAAAGGATTTGTCGAAAATTTTGAAACCCAAGTTCGCCGAAAAGACGGTTCCCTATTTTGGGCTTCCTACTCTGGCAAATTATATGCAAAACAGGGCTACTTAGAAGGCGTGATGATCGACATCACCGAACGCAAGCAGGCAGAAGAAGCACTCAAGACAGCCAAACAAGAGCTAGAAATTCGAGTTGAGGAGCGTACTACCGAATTAAGGCAAGCGATTAGAAAATTGCAAACTGAGATTGAGGAGCGCAAACGGACGGAGGCGGAACTACAGCGAAGTGAAGCGAGATTTCGCGACTTAGCCTGTCGGGAAACACTGCTCAACCGCCTTGCCAGTCAGATTCGCAACTCCCTTGCCTTGGAGACTATCTTGGAAACCGCTGTACAAGAAATCTACAACCGATTAGCTATTGATGTATGCGTCTTTGCCTGGTACGCGAAAGACGAAACTTCCTCGGGTTGGGATGTGGTTAAAGAGGCCAAAAATCAGGCTCTGCCCAGCTTTGTGGGTTTATATCCCTTAGAAAGCTGGCGTCCTTTTACCTGTAAGCTGAGCGATCGCGAAGAGTTCCAAGTCGATCAGGTCACTCAGAGCCATGACGCTGTGCAGCAGACGCGACTCCCGTATGGTACGACAGCTCTGTTATCACTACCCATTGAGACCCAATCGGGTCAACTGGGAACCCTGACCTGTGGGCGCTTGGTCTCTTGGCAATCTTGGACGGACGAAGAACTGGAACTGCTACAAGCGGTTGCGAATCAACTGGCGATCGGGATTAACCAAGCCCAACTCTACGAACAAAGTCGCATTGCAGCGACTACAGCTCAAACCAAAGCAACTCAACTTGAAGTGGCTCTACGCGAACTTCAGCAAACTCAAGCGCAACTCATCCAGTCGGAAAAAATGTCCTCACTAGGGCAGTTAGTGGCGGGTGTCGCCCATGAAATCAACAATCCACTGAACTTTATCCACGGCAATCTCACCCACGTCAATCAATATGCAAAAGACTTGCTTAATTTAATTCAACTGTACCAGGAGTACTACGCCCGCCCCGCACGAGTAATTCAAGCGGAATCAGAGGCTATTGACCTAGATTTCCTCAAAGAAGACTTACCCAAAATCCTGTCCTCGATGACAATGGGAACCGATCGCATTCGCCAAATAGTCTTATCTTTGCGCAATTTCTCCAGGGCTGAGCAAGCAGAGAGGAAATGGGTAGACATTCATGAGGGTCTTGATAATACCCTACTGATTCTCGGTCACCGCCTGAAAGATAAACCGCATCGTCCCCACATCGAGGTGATCAAAGACTACGGCGACCTACCCTTAGTCAAGGGCTACCCTGGACAGCTGAACCAGGTGTTTATGAATATCCTGAGTAATGCGATCGATGCCATAGAAGAGTGCAATGAAGAGTTGAATGTTGGAACGTTAAAGGTTGAAGGTTCGCCAAATAATCTGCAACTGGCTAAAGAGGAACCTCCAATCGCTTGGATTCGGATTCGCACGGAGCTTAATGGCAACAATCAAGTACTCATTCGGATTGCTGACAACGGCCCTGGGATGACACAGGAGGTACAACGAAAGATTTTCGATCCATTTTTTACTACAAAACCTGTCGGGTCAGGTACAGGTCTAGGAATGTCCATTAGTTATCAGATTGTGGTCGAAAAACACGGGGGTAAATTACACTGTATTTCCATACCTGGTCAGGGTACAGAGTTCTTAATGTCTATTCCAATTCAGCAGCCAAAAAGTAGTGAATTACTTCAGGACGGATTAGTAGGAACGTTGGCTCATGAAGAGGCGATCAACTTGACAGCTTGCTAGTGGACTATAGCAGACAATATAGCAATCCTATTTGATTTTCAAACAAGAGGGGCAAGGGAGAGGTGTTTGCATCTCATTTAGGATGAATG
>NZ_DATNPA010000200.1:0-3928 GCF_036703385.1 Allocoleopsis sp.
ATGGATAGAATAAATCTAACATCCCAAATCCCCATACCTTGGTGGGTCGGGTCAATCCAAAATCATCAATCTAAAATCCAAAATCGGTTGACCAGTTATTAGCAAGCAGAGCTAGCTAATAAGCTTGCTCTACCTGCCTCTGTTATAAATGCTGTCTGGCTTGCACAATTACCAGCCGCGCTGCAAAAAACGGCTTAATCTTGACTTTCAACGTCTACGAATTTCTGTTGATGACAGGATTCCCATTCACATCAACATCTAACTCTTCGCGGCGAATCGTCTCTGTTGCCTCCACCGTATCGCGCTCAACTTCTTTGCGGATCGTCACTTCTTCGCGCACAAAAGCTTTCTTTTGGATGTCAGCTGTTTCTTCGTAGACTTCCATCCGAGCAACTTCACCTTCACGGAAGTCAGCCGCTCCGGGTGTAACTTCCATCTCACCTGTAGGGTTGGTGCGCTCAATAATCACCCGCTCTCTTTCGACGGGAACAGACACTCTTGCCGTTTCAGTTTCAACGTGCTTACCTACTGCAACTTCACCAGTCTTTTGACGCTCTTTATTGGTTAGTAGGCGTTCTTCATACAGCTTGATTTTCTGATGATTCCGCTCATCTATATCGTAGAGTGAGCGATCATTGTCATAATTGTAGGTGTCACGGCTGTAGGTAGGTTGAGCAACTGTAGCCGTCCCTGCCGCTGGTCGGTAGGCAGTTCTGACCCGTTCTTCATAGTCGTAGTCAACAGTGATGTTATCCCTGTACTCTGGTAAGTTTTCGACTTGGGCTTTGGTCAGACCTGTTACATAAACCCGACGCCGATCGTAATCCATCCGAATACGACCAATGGGTACTAATACTTTCTTACCAAAAATCCATAAGCCCGTGTCAATCACGAGATAGCGGAAACGACCTGTTTCATCAACAAGAGCGTCATAAACGCCACCAACTTTCTCATCTGTATCGCTATAGACATCGTATCCCTTAATGTCATCGCCCCCGAAAATTTCTTGCTTATAGTTGGGATAAGCATCCGCCAGTTTTACAAGAACCATGAGTTTAATTCTCCTATCTTCTAAATTTGTTTTTGTATTACCACTTCCTACCTTAGATAATTTTGGCTTTTTAGTTCATCATACTCAGGGAAGATAATTCAAAGGTTGCTGTATCCACTTTTTAAGTAAGGAATTGTAATATTGCTTGATTTGGGTGATAATTAATTTAATGTTTAGGTTGGTTTTTATTCCTCAGAGCAACTTAAAAATACCTTGTAAGTTTTTTAAGAAATACCATTTATAAATTGATTTTAAAGTCATCTCCCTAAGGATTGATATAAATGGCCTAAAATATTCATCTATTGGTATAGAATTTATAAAAAGTGACGGTTTTAATCGAAGAGAGTGTGTTTGGTAGTGTCTGGATTTTTTCGTTTTACAGAATATTTAGAAAAACTAAGTATATTGAACCGCTTTGACCAAGAAATAGGTTCCTCCCTCATCTACCAAACACGCGAGAGTGAAAATGTCTAATCAGTCGTGGTTAACTCTGTTGCAGCAACATCGCTTTATTGCTGTGATTCGATCGCCTTGGCTATCATTAGGCCATCAAATGGCTCAGGCGGTAGCGCTAGGGGGGTTATCACTGATTGAGATTACCTGGAATAGCGAAGGAGCGCCCCAACTCATCAGCCAACTCCGCACGGAGTTACCGCATTGTATGATCGGCACGGGCACATTATTAAACTTGGAGCAGTTGGATCAAGCGATTGAGGCCGGCGCGCAGTTTCTCTTCACTCCCCACGTTAATCTCACTTTAATTGCCGCTGCCATACAGGCTGGCGTCCCAATCGTGCCGGGAGCTTTGACTCCTACGGAAATTGTTACCGCTTGGGAGGCGGGTGCTAGCGGCGTTAAGGTATTTCCCGTTCAAGCGGTGGGCGGGGCAAGTTACGTCAAGGCTTTACAAGGGCCACTCGGTCACATTCCCTTGATACCAACGGGAGGTGTGACGCTGGAAAATGCATGGGAGTTTATTGCCGCAGGCGCGATCGCAGTGGGTCTTTCCGGCGAGTTGTTTCCCAAAGCCCTGATTGCCACGGAAGATTGGAAAGCAATTGCTCATCGAGCAAGCACGCTCAAGGAACAGTTAACGACTCCAGCCAAATAGGAGGGGAACAAGTGAGCGATAAAATACAAAGAAATTTATTGATGCCATGAGTAATTGAGAACGGATGAACAGCATCATGTCATTGCAGTGGCTGCGGCGATCGGGAAAATTTTTGGCGGGTGCAGTACTGACTCTAACGGCCTTCGGTATCTGGGTAGTACCAACTTACTCGACGCCAGTGGGTGAGCTCATCGCGAAAAAAATGATGGAATTAGAAGCGTCCCAGGAACGCTGGATTCAGATTGACCTGAAAAATCAACGCTTAATTGCTTGGGAGGGTGGAACTCAAGTTTATGCGATCGTAATCTCCACGGGCAAAGGCTCCACGCCAACTCGCCCTGGTATCTTTAACATTCAAACCAAGCTAGCGAAGAGTCGCATGAGGGGTGCTGACTATGACGTTCCCAATGTGCCTTATGTCATGTTTTACGAGGGGAACTACGCCATTCACGGAGCCTTCTGGCATCGTCGATTTGGGACGCCCGTGAGTCATGGCTGCGTGAATGTGGCAGTAAATCACGCCCGGTGGTTATTTGATTGGGCATCGGTGGGAACGCCAGTAGTTATTAATGACTAGATGCAGACCTATTTACATCAATCGCTTCTCTAGTCATGACAAAAGTTGATAATTTTGTTTCCATCTAGGAAGGGGGTAGAACAACGATTACCTCCCTCTGTAAAGTGATCGATACAGCTTCTGGCAAAATAACCTGTAATAGAGGTAGTTCCTGCTTTGAAAGACCATGACCCAGAGCCTTACCCCGGATGTTCTACCTCCTCCCTTTCCCGACCATACTCAACTTCCAGAGTCGGATGGTACGTTTGTGAAAAACTTTCAGGAGCATCCCCAAGGCATAATTCTCACCGACTCGATTGGCTCAGTTCTACAGCGACTACATCCTGACGGATACTATGCGATCGGGCAAGATTGCGGTATTTACTGGCGAGAAACTGAGCCACCGGAAAAAGGAGCTGAAGCACCTGATTGGTTCTATGTACCCAACGTACCACCCAAGCTGGATGGAAAGATTCGTCGTTCCTACGTGCTTTGGCGGGAATACATAGCACCGTTGATTGCACTGGAGTTCGCTTCAGGAGATGGCTCGGAAGAACGCGATCGCACACCTCTATCTTTCTCTCCCGAAGGACAGGCAACAAAACCAGGTAAGTTTTGGGTGTACGAGCGCATCATACGGATTCCCTACTATGGAATCTTTGAAATCAATAATGGCAAGTTAGAGGTATATCACTTGGTCAATGGTTTCTATGAACTGCTAGAAGCCAACGAGCGAGGACATTACCCCATTGCCTCATTAGGCGTAGAGTTAGGACTTTGGGAAGGAACTTATCAAAATCAAACCCAACTCTGGCTGAGGTGGTGGGATGAGCGAGGAGAGTTGTTGCTCATTGGCGATGAACGAGCTCAACAGGCAGAACAGGCGCGAAGGGATGCGATACCTCGGTTATTGGGAATGGGGTTGAGCGTGGAACAGGTGGCAGAGGCGTTAAGTTTTTCAGTGGAGGAAGTTAGAGAGCGATCGCAGAATTAGCTCTGACTGTACAGAAGAAGTTGTTTCTGGAGTAAACGACTTTATGCTGCTTATTTTCTAACCAATTACAAAGCTACGAGTATTGATGGTGCTAGCTGCCACACCTTCCAAAGTCACTAACGTCAGAAAATCTGTACCATCGTCTGCACCATCAGGCAAAACACCCACTAACGAGGTTATAAAAGACATTTGCTCGTTGGGCTGTATGAACGGTAT
>NZ_DATNPA010000201.1:0-12283 GCF_036703385.1 Allocoleopsis sp.
GATCGTGCTTTCTGCTCGTTTCAGCCGCTGAGCGATCGGAGCTGGCAAAATATTCAGCAGCAATTCCTCCGTGCATTCTTGTTGATAGCGCAGAGCCTCTTCCCAAACCTTACGTCTTGTAATATCAACAACACTGCCTTCGTAGTAGAGCAGTTCACCTTCAGTATCGCGAACCAGATGGGCATTCTCCGAAATCCAGATGACCTCACCATCTTGGCGATACACCTGAGACTCAAAATCTGATACCCTCTCTTGTGTTTGCATCCGTGCCAAAAATTCCTGCCAACGGCTTTTGTCAAAGTAACGTTGCCGATTCAGGTAGATAGAAGCCGCCTTCAGTTCTTCAACAGATTGGTAGCCATAAATTCTCGCCAATCCAGGATTAGCACTCAACAGATGCCCATCAGACGTCATTTGAAACAAACCCTCATAGGTGTTTTCAAAGATACTGCGATATCGCATCTCAGCGTTGCGCCTTGCCTCCTCTGACTGCTTACGCTCAGTAATGTCTCTGGCTGTAATCGCAATACCATTGCTCAGTGGCACAACTTGATGCTGAAGCCATGAGGCTTTCACCGGCGGCATCGAAATGGAAAACTCCTCTTCTAATACAATTCCTGTTTCAAAAACGTTGATATACTTGGCAAAAAATCCCTCCATACGATAGATGGGGAAAAGTTCGCTCATCCGTTTGCCAATCGCCTCTTCCCTGGGTAGAGAAATCATCTGTTCACCTTTGGAGTTGAGATCGGCAAAGATGAAATCGATGATGCGTCCTGTCTCGTCTCGCAGGTTTTGGAAGATGAAGAAGGCATCGAGACTTCCCTCAGCGGCGGCTCGAAATCGTGCTTCACTCTCTCGTTGAGCTTCTTCGGCTTGCTGGCGTTCTGTGATGTCATTGAGAGTACCGGAAATACCGAGCAGGGAACCGTCTGGCGCGAGGGTTAGTCGAGCGTAGACCTCAATCCAGCGAAAACCTCCGTCTTTGGTTAGGTAGCGGACTTCGTAGTGACAATGTTCTTTTTGTCCCTGAATGAGAGGCTGAAATAGTTTGAGATTTTGTTGGCGATCGCTTGGATGAATGTAGTCCAGAAAGTGAGTTCCCAAACTTTCCTCAACAGAAAATCCTGTGATTTCCACCCAAGCCGGATTGAGAAACGTCCATAAACCTGAAACATCCGTCTGAAAAACACATTCTTTCAGATTGTCAACAACACTCCGATAGCGTCGTTCGCTCTCCTGTAAGGCGTCCTCCGTCCGCTTGCGCTCTGTGAGATCTCGCGCTACCCAGATGACGGAGTCTGTCCCAAGCGGAGAAATACTAGCCGCAAACCAAACTTCTTGTGCCTCTAGGGTGGGGTGGCTGTACTCAACATTGATCGTCTGTTGAGTCTCTAAAGCTTTTTGGATATGAGCCAAGAAGACATCTGCTTGCGCTGTCGGGAAAACCTCATGCAGCGTCCTGCCAATCAATTCGTCGGTGGGTTTATGTAGGAGTGTGAGGTTGGTTGGTGCAATTTTGAGATAGCGCCCCTGTGTATCAAGGACAAGCACAACATCCGTTATCGCCGCTAGTAAAGCATGTAGCTGAGTCTCTGAGTCACGCAGTACAGCTTCCACAGTTTGGCACTGAGTAATTTCACGCTGTAACTGCTCCTTTTCGGCTACTAATTCACGGGACTTTTGCTCTAACTGCGAGGTTTGATGCATTCCTTGACTGACTTCAGCTAACATTTCTATGACGACTTCTGAGCCATTGAACTGGATCTGTTCAACACCTAACCAAGGCAGAGGATTAATCGGGCGATCGCAGGAATAAAGAATCTCAAACTGCCCCGTTGGTAAAACCCGCCCAATTCGGCAGGCTTGTTCTAGATGATGATTGGCCTCAATTCGGACTAATCCACTCGGAGCCTCAAAACTTTGACCATAAGCCGCCACCCGCACACACTCCACGTCGAAAGACTGCGCGTGTTCCACAGCTTGCTTCCAAAGGTAGACTTGGGTATAGGCCGCTTCAATGGGGTCTGAGGTTACGCGCTCAACTCCATAGCGCTGTTGAAAATTTGCAACAAACTGCCGATTTTTAGGAGTATCTAGACTCTGAAAGTAGCGCCAACAGGCATAATGACCTACAGCGGCCTCGCCAATCTGTTGTAGTTCGGTTTCGGTAACGCTCAGGGCTAAAATAGGAATCTCATTGGCTGTAATTTCTGACTCCTGGTACTGGCGATAAAAAGCAATATTAGTGTCCCCGTTGAGGATATTCAACACAACCTCAGCTTGCGATCGCTTTATTTGGCTGATAATTTTTGTAAAATCTGTTTCTGGCGAGGGCACGTAGGCTTCACCGATGACTACGCCCTGTTGGTGTTTAACTTGCGCTTTAACTAGTTTCCCTACAGTCCGAGGGAAAACCGAGTCGCTTCCTAGCAGATAAAACCTTTTTCCTTTGTTCGAGAGCAGCCAAGCGACAGCGGGTTCCACTTGTTGATTGGGGCAGGAGCCAATGTAGAAGATGTTTCTGGAACACTCAAGTCCTTCATACTGGAAGGGATACCAGAGGAGAGTATTGAGTTGTTCCAGCACTGGCAAGACCGTTTTGCGGCTGACCGAAGTCCAACAACCAAAAAGGGTAGCGACTTGCTCGCCTTGGATAAGTTTTCTGGCTTTGCCTTCAAACAAGTCAGGGTCAGACGCGGTATCTTCAACGATAGGTTCGATATACTGACCCAAGACTCCTCCAGTTTCGTTAATTTCTGCGATCGCCATGAGTGCCGCATCCACGAGGGGAGCTTCATTCATTGCCATTGTTCCGCTTAGAGAATGCAAGATGCCAACTCGCACATGTGACATAGCTGGGTTTTTAGCTGCTGATTTAACATAGATTCCGAACACAACAAGCGCAGGACGCACTTGGCTCAGAATGCGGTGGGCTTTTTGCCCTGAATTTCCTGTTTAATGATGGTGGAGACGCCCCTTAGCGGGTCTGCATTTTTCCAATAGCAGGCTGGCAAAACCCATTTCACTGCGGCAAGACTAAGCTGCACGAATACCTGAGCCGCAGCGACATTTCCCTCTTTAAACGTCGGGAGCCTTCACTACACTTGTGAAGGCGTCCCTTAATCTCGTTTTTCTCGCTAATCGTCTAACCCCCTAAGTCAGTCTAAGGCGAGGGCTAGGGTCAACCTTCAGCTCAAGACCAGCGCGGGTGCTCCAAGACTGATTGCAACAAGCTCGCATAAACAGCTTTTGCTTTGCTTGATGGGAAAAGGCAACGCAGCACCGAAATCTATGCACCCACTCTTCTACCTTACTCGATCTCAAAAGTACAAGCTCCAGTGATCTTCTTGCTCATCCAAAGGCTGAAGGAGTACCGACTGCGGTAGGCTAGATCGAGTCACTATAATTGCTCCAAATCACGCGATCGCTCTATGTCCCCTACTGTTAGCAGCCCTCCTCGCACCATTCGCATTGGTTCCCGCAAAAGTCAGTTGGCTCTGGTTCAAACTTACTGGGTGCAAGAACAGCTACAAAAATTTTTCCCAGATCGGCAGTTTGAAGTTCAGACGATGAGTACCCAAGGGGACAAAATCCTGGATGTTGCCTTATCCAAAATAGGTGATAAGGGACTATTTACCAAGGAATTGGAACTGGGCATGATCAATAATGAGATTGATTTAGCGGTTCATTCCCTGAAAGATTTGCCGACAAGATTGCCAGAAGGGTTGGTCTTGGGTGCCGTTACAGAACGGGAAGACCCCGCCGATGCCCTCGTGGTTCACGAAAAGCATAAAGATAAGCAGATTGATACTCTGCCCGAAGGTGCCGTAATTGGAACTTCTTCGCTGCGGCGGTTGGCACAGCTGCGTTATCATTTCCCCCACCTGGCGTTTAAAGATATTCGGGGGAACTTGAATACGCGACTGGCGAAACTGGATGCGGGTGAATATGATGCCCTGATTTTGGCAGCAGCAGGGTTAAAGCGATTGGATATGAGCGATCGCATTCACCAATTCTTACCCTCAACCCTCTCTCTCCACGCTGTAGGACAAGGAGCCTTGGGCATTGAATGCCGTGGGGATGATACGGAAGTATTAGAATTACTCAAAGCGCTCGAACATATTCCCACACGCGATCGCTGCTATGCCGAACGGGCATTCTTACGTCAACTCGAAGGAGGTTGCCAAGTGCCCATCGGGGTTAACACAACCCTTGAGGGCGATACACTCACCTTAACGGGTATTGTTGCCAGTGTAGATGGGAAAAAGCTGGTTAAAGATACCGTCACTGGTAAAGCCAGTGAAGCGGAAAACTTAGGCAATGAACTCGCCCAGCTCATGCGTCAACAAGGAGCACAAGAGATTCTCCAAGAAATCTTTGCTCAAATTGAGCGGGGTTAAGCACTGAACATCTTGCCGCAATACTCTAAAAATCCTTCTCTTTATACCAATTTCATTAAATAGCGCTACACTCTTATCCCCCTAACCCCTCTTTTTAAGGGGAAGGAAAGTATCTGTAGCAGGGATTGAGGAAATTGGTATTACTCAGGAGAAGGGTTTTGATTTTTCTAGCTTCTCCCTTTCTCTGAGCCAAGAGCTTCTAGAGACAGGACTCTCAGCCAAGTATCACTGACTTAAGAACCTCATCCTCACCCGTCAACCCTGGCGGAGGGGGTCTGGGGGACGCGCTTCGTCCCCCAGTGGGGGGTTTGGGGGGAACCCCCCCAATCTGGGTTTTTCCAAAGAACGATCGCTTTTCCCTTAATTCAGTGCCATTACCCTTAAGTCAGCGAGTTCACACTAGGATACGCTAGCGGCAGTACGCCCATTCAACGACAGCATCACCCGTGAGATACCAGTGAACAGAACGCTAACACCTACCAGTGTCCCAATTAACCAGGGAGCATTGAAAGGCCACTGGAACCAAATCATGCCTCCCAGAAGCAGGGTAATGATACCGTTCACCAGCACCGATGTCCAGTTTTGTTGCCCACGCAAGCGGAATGCCAGGATAAGCTCGAACACACCCTCTGCTAGCAAAAAGCTACCCAGCAATAGAGTCAGTGTGAGGACACCCCTGAAGGGGTTAAAAAACAACATTACACCGGTTGCAGTGTAGAGGATACTCAATAAAAGCTTCCAGATGAAGCCTCCCTGCTCGCGGGTTTGAAACGCATAGGCTAGCTTGGCAGCCCCCGCAGAGACAAGAATTAAAGCAAACCATGTCTCAGCAAAGATGGTCGAAGCAGTCGGTTGAGCGATCGCAACAATTCCCAAAATAGTTAGGAGAATGCCAATCAAAAGCGAGCCATTCACACTCTTGTTGATGTTAGGAGAAACGTCAGTTGTCATACAGGTTTTTTAATTTTTTTTACAAACTACTGACTTAATAATTAATCCAACCATTTGAACTTAACCTCTGTCTTAAAGAAGTGATGGCTGATATTAGATGTCTATCCTAAGTAGGACTAAGGGACTTGCGGCTTAATAATGTACCAATCAAGCTTGGCTGAATTTGTCAATACAGCTCTCCTCACTGGTACTTTATTTTTACGCAGCTCCCTAATGCCTTTTCACCTTTTCACTGAGCAGTGAGCAGTGAATAAAAAAAGGGCGGGCAGGATGCCCACCCCACAAAAGGTAGTTGGATATTTTTTTATTGAGAAGTCCCTAAGTGCTGTTACCAAATCTGCTCTTATAGACCCCTTTTCCTTTTATTTAGGTTCCCACTGGGTAATCAAACCATCCCCCATTACCCGAAGCCGTCGTCCGCGCCAGTATACACCTTGCCCAAACGCCCCCATCGCCCAAACAACCAAGCTGAGTAAGTCCCGTAAAGGCAGCGTCCAGAGCCAGCCTAAGAGTTTAGGACAACGGAGACTGAAAATTGATACCGAAACCTGAGCGTAGCGGATAAACCATGTGAATGAAGTGAGTGCGATCGCCCAATTCGCAAACCCAGCTAGCAGCAGCAGGGGCAAACAGTAAACCGTACCGTAACAAAACACCATCGTATAGTACTGAGCGCCGCGATTGTAACGAATCGTCCTCGCCCAGCGTAACTCCCGCTGGAATACCTCCTGGACAGCCTCTCGTCCTGTATCTGAATCCAGAACATACCGGGAGAGTTCAACTCGGTACCCTGCCTGTGCAGCTCGCTTGCCCAGGTTATAGTCTGACCCAATACGATTCAGATGCAGTCCGCCATAGTTGGCTAAGGTGGTTTTGCGAGTGGCGATGGTAGTTCCCACCGCACACCGCAGTCCACCATCGAGGATACGAGCAATGAGAAGGCTGGGAATAAAGTCAAAGCAGCGACCACAGGACGCGATCGCAGCTCCTAGGGACTGAGGATTGTAGCCGATGAAGGCACAAGTGAGCATCCCAACCTGCGGATCGACTAAGGGTGCAGTAACCGTTTGGATATAGTCAGTATTCACACAAATGTCACTATCAGCGAAGATAATCACTTCATACTGAGACTCTTCTAACAAATAGCTCAGGTTACTATCTTTATAATTAATTCCGCGAGGTTTTAAGTCGGTAAACAGTCGTGCCCTGTTAGGATAGGCCACCACCAGTTGCTCCAGGAGAGGAACAGCAGGGTCTTTGGGGTCGGTTACCCCAAACAGGACTTCGTATTCTGGATAATTCTGCCTACAGAACGACGACCAATTTTCCCACGCCCGTGCATCAAGACCGCAAACTGGCACCATAACGGATACCCCTGGCTGAGGGGCGTCTGCTGTTTTCTCAGTGCAGGTAAAAAATTGAAGCGTACAGATGGTACAGGCAAGGTAAAAGACAATGGAGCCACTGATGAGGAGAACAAGCAGAATTGCTAAAACAGTAATCATTATGCAAACCTCCAAGGCGGGAAACTCCGTCTATCAGAGAGCGGAGAGGAACGCGAGTTGCGACTTGAGGGGATTGGAGTCGATCTTGGGCGGCGAGACATTGCTGCCACATCCACAGGCAAGGCTTGGAGTGGGAAGCAAATTCAGTTCGTTAGAGACCTATTGAGTAGAGTCAGAACCAACGTTCAATCTAAATGCACTCAGAATTCTCGAAGACTTCTGAGAAGGCTCAAGGCACGAGAACGACCAAACTAGTTCCCGATGCCAGCACTTCACAACAACTTCTTTAATCTTCAGTTTGCCATGTTAAGGCACAGCTTGGAACGAGTGGCGCGATCGCTCCTTGAAGCAATTCTGTTAGGGTAATCGCGTAGCGTTGTAGAGGAAAGCAGAGAAATTGCAGTAGTATTAGCAATTATTTTGGCATCGCTCCCTTGCATTCAATCAACCAGCACCAGTTCAAACTATGATGAAAACGTTGCTACTAAATCCACCCTCTTTTGAAGGCTTCGACGGGGGAGCAAGTTCTCGCTGGCCTGCAACACGAGAGATTGAATCTTACTGGTATCCAGTTTGGCTAGCCTATCCGGCGGCAATGATTCCGGAAAGTCGCTTACTCGACGCGCCGCCTCATGGCATTTCACCCAATGAAACCGTTGCAATAGCGACTGAGTATGATTTCGTTGTTCTCTTCACCAGCACACCAGGGTTTTATAGTGATGTGCGCTTAGCTGAGATGATGAAGGCAGCAAAACCATCTTTGAAAATTGCCTTCGTCGGCCCTCATGTTACCGTACAACCGGAAGAAAGCTTGATGGCGAGTGAGGCGATTGATTTCGTGACTCACAAAGAGTTTGACTACAGCGTAACCGAGTTCGCTTCAGGCAAGCCCTTAGAAGAAATCAAAGGTGTAAGTTTTCGCAAAGATGGCAAGATTATTCATACCGAGAAGCGATCGCCCATTGAAAACCTAGATGCTCTCCCTTGGGTAACGCCCATCTACAAGCGTGACTTGGATATCACCCGCTACAACGTCCCATTCCTTCTTTACCCTTACATTTCCTTTTACACGACACGCGGTTGCCCTGCTAAGTGTACCTTCTGCTTATGGCCTCAGACATTCGATGGTCACATGTGGCGGCAGCGTTCTGTTGATGATGTTGCCAACGAGGTCAAACATGCCCTCGAACTTTTCCCCGAGACCAAAGAGATCTTTTTCGATGATGATACCTTCACCATCGGGAAAGAGCGAGTGCTAGCGCTGTGCGAACGGTTCAAGCCTCTCAACTTTACTTGGTCGTGTACCTCCCGCGTCCATGTCGATCTCGAAACTCTTCAAACCATGCGTGCAGCGGGTTGCCGTCTGTTCATTGTCGGTTTTGAGTCGGGTAATCCCCAAATTTTGAAGAACATCAAGAAGGGCGCAACCGTTGAGCAAGCCCGTGAGTTCATGAAAAATTGTAAGAAAGCGGGAATTGTCGTACACGGCGACTTCATCATCGGCTTACCCGGTGAAACGAAGGAGACGATTGAGCAAACGCTTCAGTTTGCCAAAGAGCTAGATTGTGAAACCATCCAAGTTTCCATTGGTCATGCTTACCCGGGCACTGACTTTTACAATTACGTTGAATCCAACAATTACCTCCGTTCTGACGTAGAGATGACCGATGAAACGGGTCATCAGTTACCTCACATTGAGTATCCCGGCTTGACACGAGGTGAGATGATGGAGGCCGTTGAGGATTTCTACGCGAAGTACTACTTCCGTCCCCGCATTGTGGCACGCATCGTCAAGAACGCAATTTTCGATGCGGAGGAACGCCGTCGTCTTTACAAAGAGGCACGGGAGTATCTCAGTTTACGTGCCAAGCGCAAGGAATTTGTTACTAGTCAACGGGGTTAATCAGCGATTCCACCTTTAACTTGCTCCCGTCGGGACGGGCAAGATGCCCATCCCACAAGATTTTTGTCAAAAACGCTAGTCGTTGCCTAGATGTGGAGCAGCTTAGCCCAAGAAAAGGGGAATGCGGATACCTGTTGTGTCTAAGTTAAATCGAATGTCACTGACTTAAGAACTTTCCTAGCTCACCAACTAACCCTTGTGCAGGGGGTCTCTAGGTAGGCACTCCGTCCCCCAGTGGGGGGTTTCCCCCCAATCTGGGTTTTTCCAAGAAACGATCAATTTTCTCTTAAGTCAGTGATATTCAAGTCAAATCTGCACTAACTCCTTGGAGGCAGAAACCATGATGCGATCGCCTTACGGCACCACCTGTTAAGAGCGATCGCAAAATCACTAAGCTACTCTTATTTCGCCCTACTAGGGAATAATACTCAGTCCAAAGAGGTATAGGATATTCTCCGTAGAAAGTGTAAAAGATTATAGAAAGCACCGTAAAACCCACTTCTTCTGATGTGGGGTATAAGGCGGGAAGCGCGTAGGGACGAAGCTGACCAATAGATTTGACAACGAAGTCATAAAGCTTCATCAACAATCTTATGTGAAGATGCTAACATAAGACATGGTAGTGGTAAGGTCGAACCCATGATCGTTTACGAGTTCAAGGTTAAGGGGAAAGAAGCTCAGTATCGAGCTATAGATGAGGCGATTCGTACAAGCCTTTTTATCCAAAACAAGTGCTTGCGCTACTGGATGGAAAACAAAGGCTTGCGTCAATACGACCTCAACAAATATTGTGCTGTACTGGCAGCCGAATTTCCTTTTGCCGACGAACTCAACTCAATGGCTAGGCAGTCTGCGGCAGAACGAACTTGGAGCGCTATTGCTCGGTTCTTTGATAACTGCAAGAAGAACGTTTTGGGCAAGAAGGGGTTTCCGAAATTCAAAAAGAATTGCCGCTCAGTTGAATATAAAACAAGCGGCTGGAAGCTTTCACAAAACCGAAAAGCTATTATGTTCCGAGATGGGAAAAACATAGGAACCCTTAAGCTTAAAGGAACCTACGACCTTAATTACTATGACATTTAGCAGATTAAGCGAGTTCGATTAGTCCGTAGGGCTGATGGGTACTACGCTCAATTTGCAATTGATGCGAAAGTTAGGGTTGAACCTAACCTAACCGGAAAGATGGTAGGACTGGACTTAGGGTTAAAATTCTTCATTGCCGACAATCAAGGCAATACAGAGCCTTGCCCTCAGTTCTACAGAAACTCAGAGAAGCAACTAAACCGAGCAAACCGCAAGAAGTCCAAGAAGTTCAAACGAGGTGGCTTACCGCAGACCAGAAACTACCATAAAGCAAGAAACCGATATGCTCGGAAGCATTTAAGAGTAAGCAGGCAACGAAAAGAGTATTGCAAGCGAGTTGCATATTCCGTTATCCAGTCTAACGACTTGGTAGCCTATGAAGACTTAAATGTTCAAGGGCTGGTGAGAAATCGGCATCTTGCTAAATCCATCAGTGATGCTGGATGGTCAATATTCCGCCAGTGGTTGGAGTATTTTGGCTTTAAATATGGAAAGGTAACAATTGCTGTACCTTCCTACAATACAAGTCAAAACTGCTCTAGTTGTGGGCATATTGTGAAAAAATCCTTATCAACTAGAACCCATGTCTGTCCGCATTGTGGGTTCATCGAAGATAGGGACGTAAACGCAGCCATCAATATCCTGAAATTAGCACTCAGTACGGCAGGACATGCCGGAACTTACGCTTGGGGAGATTTGCCCTCTTGGGCGATTGGAGCAATCCTGTCGTTTAACGGCGAGTCCGCGAACCAAGAATTCAACGTGCTCTGATTGCGTTGGAGTGTCAATGCGAAACAATTCATCAATACCATTGGTAGCGAGCATGAGTTTCAAGTTAAGCAAAACAAGTAAACATCTACTCCTGAGTGGTCTATTGGTTAGTGTGGGGCTCTGGGCAATGCCAGGAACTGCACAAGTAAAAGATGCCAAACTCAACGCTTTTGTGGAAGCCCTACGGCAGGCAGCACCCCCTCAGCGTCCGAATGATGGGATGTACAGTGACTGGCAAGTTTTACCGGGCATTATCCCGGATTGGACGAAACGATGTATCGGAAAGTCGTTGACACCTGCACAATTTGATGCAGGTGCGGATGCAGCACGCCGCACTGTGAGTTGTATCGCGGGACGGGAACTTAATAAGCAAATGAAAGCGACTGGCAATGAGACGGCGGCAGTTCGCAGTGCGGCCTGTTGGTGGATGACGGGTCAATACAACGGCTGCAAAAGTGGTGCAACGGCTACTTATGTCCAGAAAGTGGTCAGTGCTTACCAGCAGCAGAGTTCTGGAACATCCACGCGCTGAAAACGTTAGGCAAGAGAGTACTCTTGAGTAGGCTTGTCGAATAAAGCTCTACATTTTTTAGATTCCCCCAACCCCCCTTAAAAAGGGGGGCTATTAATTGCAAATCCCACCAGAAGCGATTTGATGACCCCAAGTTCGAGTATTTCCCGATCGCGCCGCCGCTTTGCCATTATCAATGGTGACGATTTTGGCTTCTCCACTGGGGTCAATCAGGGTATCATCAAGGCGCATGAGCAAGGGGTACTCACGAGTACCAGTCTGATGGTAACGGGTGAGGCATTTGAGGAAGCGATCGCATTGGCGAAAGCTCATCCAAACTTAGCCGTCGGACTCCACTTGGTACTCGGTTGCGGCAAAGCGGTGTTACCCCCTCACCAGATTCCCCATTTGGTTGACTCACAGGGAAATTTTTCCTCAGATTCGGTGAAAGCTGGGTTGCGCTACCAGTTCAGTGCAGCCGCACGTCGAGAACTGGCTCTGGAAATCCGCGCTCAGTTGGAAAAGTTTCGCGAAACTGGGTTACCACTCTCTCATGTGGATGGGCATTTGCACATGCACTGCCATCCGGTTATTTTGCGATCGCTCGTCGCATTAGCGGATGAATTCAATATTAAGGTCATCAGACTCCCTTGGGAGGAACTCAGCTTTACCCTGAATCTGGATCGCCGCGATTTACTCAACAAGGTGATTTGGTCGGGTGTTTTTGGGGGATTGCGCCGCTATGGGGAGAAATTGCTCAAATCTAAGGGAATTCAATTTTGCGATCGCGTCTATGGATTGCTCGAAAGTGGTCAGATGAGTGAAGACTACTTGTTAGGGCTGATTGGGCAGATTCAGGCTGACTTTGTGGAAATTTATTCCCATCCAGCCATTACAATTCCTGGCGAACCCCTCAATGGGCCACCGGGGGCAGGCGAGGTAGAACTCGCCGCCTGGATGAGCGATCGAGTGCGGGAGATACTAATGAGTAATGGTTTTGAGTTGATGAACTATAACAACATCAAGTCTATTGACGGATTGGAATCTTAATTCAGATTTGGGAATAATGATAAGCAGGATTTAGCGTAATCCGTCAAAATGCCCATGCTGTTCCGTCAAGGGGCGCTGGGAGGATGTCAATCTGAACGTATCTGCC
>NZ_DATNPA010000202.1:0-5147 GCF_036703385.1 Allocoleopsis sp.
ATGTATTGCTTGAATATGTTGGCGATCGCGCTGGAACTTGCCAAAAGCAATTCGGTTTATGAAGATATCGCCACCAAGTTTTTTGAACATTTCCTCTATATCGCCAATGCCATGAACCATATGGGCGATCTTGATGCCGAATTGTGGAATGAGGAAGACGGATTTTACTATGACGTGTTGCATTTGCCCAATGACAAACATTTAACCTTGAAAGTCCGTTCGATGGTGGGTCTGATTCCCTTGTTTGCGATCGAAACCATTGAACCGGAAGTATTGGAATTACTGCCAGGGTTCAAAAAGCGACTGGAATGGTTTATCGAAAATCGTCCTGATCTAAGACAGAATGTTGCCTGTATGCAGTCACCCGGCGTGGGCGCTAGACGATTACTAGCAATTGTTGAGTGTGATAAGCTAACGCGAATTCTGCAAAAAATGCTGGATGAGACAGAATTTTTGGGAGATTATGGCATCCGCGCTATCTCTAAATATCATGGTTCGCATCCCTACATTTTTGATGTTAATGGTAGCCAATTTCGGGTAGATTACGAACCCGCTGAATCTAGCAGTAGTCTCTTTGGTGGGAATTCCAACTGGCGTGGCCCGATTTGGTTTCCAGTCAATTTCCTTTTGATAGAATCTTTGCAAAAGTTTCACCATTACCTGGGAGACGATTTTAAGATTGAATGTCCAACTGGGTCAGGAAACATGATGACTCTGTGGGAAGTGGCAGCAGAATTGTCTCACAGACTGACACGAATTTTTCTAAAAGACTCGTCTAATACACGACCTGTGTATGGTGGCGCTGAGAAATTTCAATCTGACCCAAATTGGCAGGATTTGATTCTGTTCTATGAATACTTCCACGGCGATAATGGAGCTGGGATTGGAGCTAGCCATCAGACAGGATGGACAGGTTTAGTCGCTAAGCTCATCCAACAGCTTGGAGAGTATGACGGACAAGATCGAACCCTTGAGTTAATCCAAGAAATGGCGCAGGCGATCGCGTTGAACTAATTTGTGTGACAAAACAGTAGTAAATCTGAGGCTATTACACCCTTTTTTTGTAGAAACCAGATCATCAAAGATCATCAAACGGACTCGCTTTTGTAGCAGAATGCGAGTCCTCATTTCTAATGACGGCGAATCTCCTTGGCAGCGTCTGTCCCATACTCTTGAAGCCTTCACCACACCTTATTCAAATCCAACACAAACCCTGGCAAGACATCCTCGCCCGATACTGTTGCCGGAGACTCGAAAACCTCTACATCCTGCCCCGGACGATAAATTTCCACCTGCTTGGTTGTGGAATCAATTAACCACCCTAAGCGAACGCCATTATCGATATACTCCTGCATCTTTTCTCGTAATTTCTTCAACGAGTCACTACTAGAGCGCAACTCCACCACAAAATCAGGAGATACAGGAGAAAACTCCTCCTTTTGTTGACTCTCACTCAATGCTTCCCAACGTTCATTACTCACCCAACTCGCATCAGGTGACCTGATAGCACTATTAGGCAAAGTAAATCCGGCAGAGGAGTCAAAGACAATGCCTAAGCCTGTTTTGTCATTCCAATTCCACAACTGAGCGTTTAAACCAGAATTTTGCTTACCGGTCCAGGAGAAAGTTGGGGGCATAATGATAACTTCTCCTGTCGCGGTAAGTTCTAGCTGCAAGTCTTGATTGGCTTTGCAAAGTTCTATGAAGCCCTTTGCACTCAGACGGGGGATGGTCAAGGTGATCGCGTTCATAGGCTGTACGGTAATGCCTGAGTCTGTGACCTTAATGAATAAATATTACTGAATTAATGAACCTGGACATGATGCCCTGTACGTCCGATTGTTTGAATGAGCGATCGCTCCCACAGGTTAGGTAAGCCGCTTTCTCCGTTGTACTTGGGATGAGGACAACCGTAAATTCACCTAACTTCGTCTGGAAAACAGTCCTTGTTTTAGGTAAATTCCACATTCCCCTACTGGGTATTGCTTCTTTACCCTTTAAGTAGGTTTCGCAACACGGTTTAAAAACGCGGCTACATGAATACAAATAGGACTGCGAGAATTGCCAGCATTATTGAGAAGCGTCGTCCCTTGGCGCAGAAAATCGAAGGAGTAGAGGCAAATCTCAAGTCTCTTGCTTCAGCGCTGCGTAATCTTGAGGATAACCGCAATCAACTGCTGACACGGGTTGATGACGCGAATGTTAAGGGACAGTTGAAGGAAATCGATTTTTCGACGATTCAACTAAGTATTGCCACTGAATTGGAAGCATTGGGCAAGCTTAGAGTGCGTTTCTCCCGCGACACGCTCAATATTGGGGTTGTAGGACGGATGAAGCAAGGAAAGAGTACCCTACTACAGAGTTTAAGTGGACTGGATAGCGATGTAATTCCGGCTCATAGCGGGGGAGCTTGCACGGCTGTACGGAGTACAATTTGCCCTCGTTTCCATGCTGAAACTGAAGCAAAGGTTACATTTCACTCGGAGGATTCACTCTTTAAAGAGGTAATTCTTCCCTACTATACAGAACTGAGGTTAACTCCCATTCCGACTAGCTTCAGTGATTTTGTCAATAGTCCTCTACCTGAGAAGCCCTCAACTGCTACCAGTGAGGCGATGTATCAACGCCTCAAACATGATTACTACTCAAATCAAGCTGTTTATTGTGATCTGCTCGGTGCAAGTCAACTTACAGTACCACGCCATGAAATTCAGGGCTATGTGACTCATGCTAACGGTGCTGATAGTTTTAAGAGTCTTGCTGTACGGGAAGTAAAGATATATTGTCCTTTCCCTAATCCTGAAGTTGGTCAGATTGCATTGGTTGACATTCCAGGTTTGGGCGATCTCAAAGTAGGCGACGAAAAACTGATGCTAGAAACGTTGGGGCAGGGTGTAGACGTTGTTCTATTCGTCCGACGACCTGATCCGCAAGGTGACGATTGGAAAACAGAGGATACAGCCCTCTATGATAAAGCAGCTGAAGCTTTGAATGAATTATCAGAGAGGTCTTTTTTTGTTCTCAACCAATTGAGCAACCCCCACAACGAGAGTAAAAATGCTTGCGAACGATTTAAGCAGAAACTTGATAGCGAACAGTTAGGCATTAAAGTTGTTGATTGCATTATTGCTGACTGTAGCGCTCCTCAACAGGCTAATCGAATTCTGGATCGAGTTCTCACTCATCTAGAGACAAAGATTATAGACCTGGACACTAAGTATGCCGAATCTTGCCAGGAGCGCTTAATTCAACTCCAGAGTGCGGTTAAGGTTGAGTTAGACAAGGCACGAACTGCCCTTGGTCAAGCAGCGCCGGACAATTACCTGGTTGTTGAGCAGAAATTCAGCAAGTTGTTTGGTAATGACAAAAAGGGTTGGTGGAAGGACGTTGCACTCGGTCTTGAGAAGTTTAGATCAGAACTCTGGCTACATCGTCAAGCGCCTGATAGCAACTTACAAGCTGGGGTGGATGCTGCTATTCAGGTTTGCCAAAACCATAAGGGCATACTGTCGTCTGAAAATCCCATTGAAGAAATCAACGAGCGGATTATGGTAAGTGGTTCGTTAAGAACCTATGCAGATTACCGGGATGAACTTCGCGTCCTTTTATCTCATCACTTCCTGTCTTTGGATGAGGGATTAAAGGAATCAATAGAGAATGTGAAATCTCAAGTGGCAGACGTGCTGATCCAAAAGGGACATCTTGGAGTGTTGACAGAGACACGAGGTTCTGAGTTTATCAAAGAACTCAAAAAATTAGTAGATGAAGCTCCCAGCGAACTGAGGAGATTGAAGCAAGGATTAGAAATTTTTGCTGAGTTTGAGCTTTCCTATCGTGGACTCATGCAGCACCGGATTCGTAAGCATTTAGATGGGATTACCAATATTATTCCAACTAATAGTCAGACAGGATACGCTCCTGAGCAGCAAACAGATACTTTGCGTCCTTCTGCATCTACATCTGCTGATGAAATTCTATTGGCGCTCCAGATCGAGTATGAAACAGCCGTTAACAGAATCATCCCTGCGTTAGAAGAATTGCTTTGGGAGCCAAATCAAGCCGCATACGCAATGGTGGAAGAGTTTGTGGATAACATCATCCATCAAGAAGACATTCAAGAGGAATGGAAAAATTTTTTGAGAGGTGTGCGATCGCAAGTTTGGCCAGAAGAACTCGGAAAGCTGGAGCAAGACAACGCACGACTACAAAATTGCCTTACGTCTGTGAAGCAGGCAGAAGACGCTAACACATCCCACTCGATTCTATTCTTGAACTAAAAAAGGACACTAACTTCAATGGATGAGCTGAAAGAACTAAAAATTATCATGGTTGCACCCAGAGGAATTGGCAAAACTAGCCTCTTAGCCGCCATGCATGAGGAGTTTGATAAAACCTTTGAGCAAGCTAATCTCACTACCTGGACTACTGACAGTAAAACTCTGCAAGCTATAGAAGATTGTAAGCAGATATTGAGGCAAATCGACCCTCGATTAAAAACCAAGGTAACTCCTACACCTTCCCAAGATGATCCTTGGAATGATGAAGGTTTTATGTTTGAGATTGGTAGTGGTAGTAAAAAGTTTATGAGGTTGAAGTTTACAGATCCCTCTGGTGAATACTTTAAGTTGGGAGCTAGACAAGATCAAAAGGAATACGTGAAGCAGCAGCTAAATGAATGTGATGCAGTTGTTATTCCCATTGATGCTACTGCGCTCATGCAAAAGAAGAATGGCAAGGTTAATGAGCATGAAATCGGCGATTGGCACGAGGAGAAAAATGCTCCTAAACGTATAACTTCACTGTTAAAAGATGCTTATACAAGCCTTACTGTTCCTAGACTCATTATCTTAGCACCAATAAAGTGCGAGACGTATATGAAAACTCCTAAAGATGCCAATGACCTACTAAATCATGTCAAGCTTGGATATCATCAACTGCTTGAATTTTTTAAATCTGACGATCTGTTCAATAAAATGGCTGTAGTTGTCACTCCAGTACAGACTATTGGTAATGTTACGTTGGGTGCATCCCAATTTTGCAAAAATACTGGAATGCGATCGCTAGCCACTCAATGTCAAGAATGATAATCAACGGTTAGGCGAGTTCGCCAGCAAATCGGAAAGTGCCGATAGGCAAGCAGAGTACGA
>NZ_DATNPA010000203.1:0-10942 GCF_036703385.1 Allocoleopsis sp.
CTGATGATGACCGATGCTGATACAACTAACAAAAGTCCTTCCTTATCTTCCCCCCTCGCAGGGGGGACTGAGGGGGGTTTATTTTTGATTGGGGCGTATCGCGATAACGAGGTCAACTCTGCCCATCCTTTAATGATCACCCTTGATAGCATCCGCAAGGAAGGAGCAACTGTCAACTGTATTACCTTAGCACCTTTACATAGCGAGCCGATCGCGCAACTGATTGCCGATACCTTGCACAGTGACATCGCATCAGTAAAACCCTTGGCATCCCTTATAGTGAAGAAAACTGAGGGGAATCCTTTCTTTGTCAATGAATTTCTGAAAACTCTGCACGCTGAAAATTTACTTACGTTTAACCGTCCTCAATCATCCCTAACCCCCCCAGCCCCCGGACAACAAAAAGCGCAAGCAACATCTGGCTTCCCCCTTTTTAAGGGGGAACTCGGGGCCCCCTCTGGGGATAAGGGGGCAGGGAGGGGGATCTCAAAGAGGGGAGTAAAAGAAGAAGAATCGCTCAATTTCCCCTCTTACCAAGGGAGGGTTAGGGGGGGGTTCTGGCAGTGGGATATTTCCAACATTGAAGCCTTGGGCATCACTGATAATGTGGTGGAGTTGATGATTAGCAAAGTCAAGAAACTGCCTCCAATCACTCAGCAGGTTTTACGCTTGGCAGCTTGTGTGGGTGCATCTTTCGACTTAAACACCCTTTCTATCATTAGTGAACAATCACCCCACCAAATTTCCTTTGAACTAACTCCGGCACTTCAGTCAGGGTTAATTTTGCCGATATCTGAGTTAGATGAACAACTGTTAATTCAAAATTATAAATTCCTGCATGACCGAGTACAGGAAGCCGCTTATGCCTTGATTGATGAGGCGCAAAAAACAGCGGTTCACTTACAAATTGGCCGGATGCTGTTGCAAAATATTGCACCATCATCGTTAATAGACGAGATATTTGAAATCGTCGATCATCTCAATCTTGGTGTAGGGACAGGCACGGGGACACTGCCCCTACATATCCATCAAGAAGAGCGAGATGAAATCGCAAAACTCAATTTGATGGCGGGTCAGAAAGCGAAAGCAGCAACGGCTCATGAGGCAGCACTTGAGTATTTTAATACGGGACTTAAACTTCTAAGTGCAGATAGTTGGCACAGTTCCTATGACCTAACTTTAGCTCTGTATCAAGAAACAGTAGAGGCGGCATACCTCAATGGCGACTTTGAGCAGATGCAGTTACGGGCAGAAGTCGTCCTACAACTGGCAAAAACTCTTATCGACAAAGTGAAAGTCTATGAGGTAAAAATTCAAACCTGTATAGCGCAATCCAAACAACTCGAAGCGGTCAAAATTGGGCTACAAGCGTTAGAGCTAATGGGGATAGAATTTCCCGAAAAGCCTAGTATGTCTGATGTTCAACTAGCACTCTCAGAAACTGCGTCACATTTGACTGGGAAGCAACCCTCGGACTTAATTAACCTACCAGAAATGACCGATCGCTACAAGCGTGCAAGTATGAAGCTTCTCATGGGTGTAACTGCTGCCGCTTATCAAGCCGCTCCTACACTGTTCATACTAATTTTGTTGCAACAAATTAATATATCAGTTAAATATGGCAATTCTCCCGTATCTGCTTGTTCCTATGCCGGTTACGCAGTAGTTCTGTGCAGTGTCGTAGGAGACATTGAAGCGGGCTATCAATTTGGTCAACTGTCTTTCAATGTATTGTCACGGTTCGATGCTAAAGGATTCAAAGCTAAAATATTTTTCTCATTCAACGCTTTTGTCAGGCATTGGAAGGAGCATATTAGGACTACCTTGAAATCTTTGCTGGAAGGCTCTTCTACTGGAGTAGAAACTGGAGATTTAGTATATGCTGCCTTTTGTGCATCCAGGTACTGTCACCATTCATATTTCCTTGGCAAGGAACTGATTTCTCTTGAGCATGAAATGACGAATTACTGTTATTTTATGGAGCAAGTCGAACAAAAAGTCTCATTGAATTACATAAAAATATATCGGCAAACTGTATTAAACTTGTTAGGTCAATCCGAAGCTCCATGTCTTTTAATTGGTGAGGCATATAACGAGGAGACTATGGTGCAGCAACACCTGCTAGCAAACGAGCGATTCGGTATTGGCAGTATATATATTAATAAGCTCATTCTCTGTTATCTTTTTGAGGCGTACCCTCAAGCTGTCGAAAATGCCACACTAGCAAATCAGTATTTAGACGGATTAATGGGGATGCTACATGTTCCTCTATTCCATTTCTATGATTCTTTGGCTCAGCTGGCAGTATATGCTGATGCAGCCGCACCTGAGCAAAAGGGCATTTTCGACAAAGTACGAGCTAATCAGGAAAAGATGCAAAAGTGGGCGCATCATGCCCCGATGAATCACCTGCATAAGTTTTATCTAGTGGAGGCAGAGCGCTATCGGGTTTTGGGTCAATATATGGAGGCAATGGACTATTACGACAAAGCCATTGCCGGAGCTAAAGAGAATGAATACATTAACGAAGAAGCTCTAGCTTACGAACTTGCTGCCAAATTTTACCTGGGTTGGGACAAACAGATAATTGCCCGAACTTACATGAGTGAAGCCCATTACGCCTACACTCGCTGGGGAGCTAAAGCAAAGGTCGAGGATTTAGAAACAAAATACCCACAATTACTGACTAAATCATCACGTCAAAGTATTACTTCCACTCGCACGACAAATAACACTACCACAACTGGCTCTCAGTCAGGTGCAGCTTTGGATCTAGCCACCGTAATGAAAGCTAGCCTTGCGATTTCGAGTGAAATTGTGCTTGATAAGTTACTCGCGTCCTTGATGAAGATTCTCATCGAGAATGCCGGAGCGCAAGTTGGCTACCTGATTTTAGAAATTTCTGGGAAACTGCTGATTGAAGCGTCAGGTGCAGCAGATTCTGATCGCATCACCGTGTTGCAGTCAATCCCCATTGAAAGCAGTCAGGGAGTTTCACCAACCATCATCAATTATGTTGCCCGTACCCAGGAAAGTGTCGTCTTGAATGATGCCACAAGCGAGGGAAACTTTACTAATGACCCTTACATCAAACAGCATCAGCCCAAATCTATCTTGTGCGTACCTCTGCTCAATCAAGGCAAACTCACCAGTATTGTTTACCTGGAAAATAATCTGACAACTGGAGCTTTTACACCCGATCGATTAGAAGTCTTAAAAGTCCTCTCCTCATCTGCTGCTATCTCCATAGAAAATGCGCGGCTTTATAACGATTTAGCCGAGTCCAACCGCACCCTAGAAACCAAAGTGGAGGAACGCACCGCCGAATTAGCTATTGCCAAAGAAAAGGCGGAAGTAGCAAATCAAGCTAAAAGCACCTTCCTTGCCAACATGAGCCACGAATTGCGTAGTCCCCTCAATGCCATTCTCGGCTTTTCCCAACTAATGACACGCAGCCAAACTCTTCCGAAGGAACATGTTGACAATGTTGGTATTATCACCCGCAGTGGGGAACACCTGCTCACGCTGATTAACCAAGTATTAGACTTATCCAAAATTGAAGCTGGACGCACCACTCTCAACGAGAACAACTTCGATTTCTATCGCCTGCTTTGCGACATAGAAGATATGTTCAAGTTGAAGGCGGATGATAAAGGATTGCAATTGGTGTGCGATCGCCCTTGGCGCTGCGCTGCGCGCAATCGCGCCCCCGATGTCCCCCGCTATGTCCGCACTGATGAAGTTAAGTTACGTCAAATCTTGATTAATCTGCTAAATAACGCCATTAAATTTACCTCCGAGGGCGGGGTGTCTTTAAAAGTCAAAAGTAGTAGCGGCGGGTTTAATGACGGCTTCCCAACAACGTTGTCAACTACGTCGCAAGCCAAACCCGCCCGTACAACAGTCAAAAGTCAAGCTGAAACACAAACAACCAATAATCAGCAACCAATAACCATCATCTTTGAAGTGGAAGACACGGGCGCAGGTATTGCTCCAGAAGAGATAGATAGCATCTTTGAAGCCTTTATACAAACCCAAACTGGCAAACAAGCACAGGAGGGAACCGGTTTAGGATTACCCATAACGCGCAAATTCGTTCAACTGATGGGCGGTGAAATGACTGTCAATTCTGTTGTGGGGCGTGGCACTACCTTCAAATTTGATATTAAAGTCGGCGTTGTTGATGCCACTGACATCGAAGCCAAAAAACCGACGCGCCGAGTCATTGCCCTTGCTACGCAACGCTGCGCGAACGAACCCAGCCGACCTCGTTATCGTATTCTGATTGTAGATGACAGGTATGATAATCGCCAACTGCTGATTAAATTGTTGAATCCCCTTGGTTTTGAGCTGAGAGAAGCTAGCAATGGGAAAGATGCGATCGCACTCTGGGACTGTTGGGAACCGCACTTAATCTGGATGGATATGCGGATGCCCGTGATGGATGGGTATGAAGCAACCAAACAAATTAAAGCGACTACTAAAGGACAAGCTACTGCCATTATCGCCCTGACGGCCAGTGCCTTTGAAGAGGAACGAGCAGTAGTACTCTCTGCTGGGTGTGATGACTTTTTGCGTAAGCCATTCCGAGAAGCAGATATCTTTGAGATGATGCACAAACATATTGGAGTGCGTTATATCTACGATGAACCAACGGATTCAACTCCAGCCAAGACAGATATCCAAAATGTTCTCACAAAAGAAGCTTTGGCTGCTGTGCCTATCGAGTTGTTGACTAATTTGTCACAAGCTGCCAGGTTATGTGATATGGAAGAGATTGACAGCTATATCGAGAAAATTCGTAGCTACAATCCCACTCTATCTGACACGCTGGCGACATTGGCAAATGAGTTTCAATATTCCCAAATTATGGCCTTAATTCAACAAATGGGTAATGGGTAATAGGTAATGGTAATGGATAATAGAAAGATACGATAAATCTTAAAAAAATGAATAATGAACAATTAGCCATTATCAATGCACAAGCAAGACAATATTTTAGTTGTTTGGTATTGAAATTTATTTAAGTCCCAACAGCGAAATTAAATTACACCTAGTTGCTGAGGAGAATTCTGCTTCTTAGCGCAGATGAATAAGACGTAAAGATAAGATAATGGCAGGTTAAGTCTCCAGCGAGAGCCTTGGCAAGACCAGCCATTTATTTTTCAGTATTTATGAATACCATTTGCGGCTACCAAATTCTTACTCAAATCTACGAAAGTGCTAACTCCCTCGTTTATCGAGGCATTCGGCTCCAAGACAACCAACCTGTTATCCTCAAGGTACTCAAGGAAGACTATCCCACACCATCGGAACTCACCCGCTATAAACAGGAATATGAAATTACCCGCAATCTGAACATAGATGGGGTGGTTAAAGCGTATGGATTAGAAGCCTATCAGAGAACTTTGGTCATTATCCTTGAGGATTTTGGCGCGTCATCCTTAAGGCAATTGATAGATGAACGTATGGGGAGAGGCACGGGGGCACTACCCCTACCAGAATTTCTGAGCATTGCCATCAAAGCGGCTCAGAGTTTGGGCAATATTCACAGCAACAATGTCATCCACAAAGATATCAACCCCGCCAACATCGTCTTTAACCCAGAAACAGGGATTCTCAAAATCATCGATTTTGGCATTTCTACGGTACTAACCCGCGAAAATCCGACGCTAAAAAATCCCAATGTCTTGGAAGGCACTTTAGCCTATATGTCACCGGAGCAAACGGGACGGATGAACCGAACACTAGATTATCGCACGGATTTTTACTCCCTCGGTATCACCTTCTACGAACTGCTAACGGGACAGTTGCCTTTTGCAACCGATGATGCCCTGGAGTTGGTGCATTGTCACATCGCTAAAGTGCCAGTGTCACCTCATCAGCTTTTACCACAGATTCCTCTATTCCTTTCAGACATTGTGATAAAACTGATGGCGAAAACGGCGGAGGAAAGATACCAAAGTGCCTGGGGACTAAAAGCCGATTTTGAGAATTGTCTTAAGCAGTTACAGACAACAGGAAATATATCTTCCTTTCCCCTCGGTAAGAGTGATCTTTCTGACAAGTTTCAAATTCCCCAAAAACTCTATGGACGCAAGGCGGAAGTTTCTACCTTACTGGCAGCATTTGTTCGCGTAGCGTCAAGTGGCATGTTGATGCTGATGACGCAAACCGCCATCAGAACCTTACAGGAAAGTAACCAGACCGATCCGGTGAAATTTCTGGATATTCTCAACCGCACGATTTATCGCAATGTTGAGCGAATGAATTCTTATAAGAACCTGACGCTTGCTGTACTTGACTACGCTGACAGAAATTTGACTTTGAGCGGTCAACATGAAGAATTGATTGTGGTGCGTGCTAGCGGTGAACTAGAGCGGATTGATACGATAAATCTCGGCTTTCCCATTGGGTTGGAAGAGGAGATTGCTGATTTCATCGCATCTGAACAAGTGCAACTTAATCCAGGAGATATAGTGGTGTTATACACCGATGGAATTACAGAAGCCTTCGACATGGAGCGCAAGCAATACAGAATAGAGCGGTTATGTGAAGTCGTCCGGCGTAACTGCGATCGCACAGCACAAGGAATCAGACAAGCGGTAATAGAAGATGTGCGGCGGCATATCGGTGAACAGAAGGTTTTTGATGATATTACGTTGGTGGTACTCAAACAGAAGTAAGTGGCAAAGTTGTATGGTTTTTAAATTTATTTAGATCCCAACAGCGAAATTAAATTACGCCGAGTTGCTGATAGCAAATTCAGGCTGGCCTCCATTGCTGTTTATAAACATTGGTCGGAACCAGAACTAGTAAAAACTGTTAAATCGGCTTTAGAAAAAGTCTAACGGCTAACAGAAATAACCGATGTATTAGCAAATTTTGTAGCGGATGGCTAATGGCTAAACCAGTGATTGTCTGCGTTGATGATGAGAAGACTGTACTCAAGAGCCTTAAAGTTGAACTGAAAAAGGCGCTCGGCAATGAGTATCAGATTGAAATTGCGGAAGCTGGGGAAGAAGCCGTAGAGTTCATTACCGAATTGCTAGAAGAAGGCCATGAAGTACCCTTAATTATTTCGGATTATATTATGCCGGATATGAAGGGAGATGAGTTGTTAAAGTACGTTCATCTCATCTCTCCAAAGACCATTAAAATTATGCTAACAGGACAAGCTGATTTGGAAGCGGTAGGTCGGGCAATTAAGTATGCCAATTTATATCGTTATATTTCCAAACCTTGGCAGGCGGAAGACCTAAATTTGACGGTAAAAGAAGCCGTAAACAGTTATTTTCAAAACAAAAAACTGACAGAACAAAACACTCAGCTCCTCAAGGCAGAACAGAAGTATCGCAGCATCTTTGAAAATTCTATTGAAGGCATCTTTCAGGCCACCCTCGACGGGCATTATATTAGTGCTAATTCCGCCTTCGCGCAAATTTACGGCTACGACTCTCCCGAAGAGTTAATCGCGACTCTCTCCAACATCCAGCATCAACTTTACGTCGATTCACAACGTCGTGGAGAGTTCATTACTTTAATCAAGCAGCAGGGCGCTGTATCCAACTTTGAGTCAATGGTCTGTCGCAAAGATGGCGGTATCATCTGGATTAGTGAGAATGCCCGTACTATTTATGATGCGAATGGAGTACCACTCTACTATCAGGGTTTTGTTGAAGATATCACCTCTCGTAAACAAGCTGAAGCTGAGCGGATAAAGTTTACCAACGAACTGTTTCAACTCAACCAGGCCTTCTCACGCTTTGTCCCGCGTCAATTCTTACAGCTTTTAAATAAAAAAAGCCTAGTTGATGTCCAATTAGGCGACCAAGTTCAGCAGGAAATGTCGGTACTATTTTCCGATATTCGCGACTTTACCACCCTGTCTGAAAGCATGACGCCTCAAGAGAATTTCCAATTTATCAATGCCTATCTCTCGCGTATGGAACCCGCGATTATCGAAAATCAAGGTTTTATTGATAAATACATTGGTGATGCGATTATGGCGCTGTTTAGTGGGAGTGCGGATGAGGCGGTGAATGCTGGAATTGCTATGCTGCAACGTCTCGCCGAGTATAATCAACAGCGCGTTAACAAAGGTTACGTTCCAATCTCTATCGGCATTGGCATCAATACCGGTTCTTTAATGCTGGGGACAGTTGGGGGAAAAAATCGGATGGATGGCACGGTGATTAGTGATGATGTCAACTTAGCTTCTCGCCTGGAAGGTGTCACAAAAAAGTATGGGGTGTCGCTGTTAATCTCTCAGCAGACGTTGGCGCGTTTGCAAAATCCAATGGAGTACTGTATCCGCTTTATTGAAAAGACTACAGTTAAGGGAAAATCAAAAGCGGTAGCAGTGTTTGAAGTGTTTGATGGGGATGAGTTGGAACTTAAACAACGCAAGTTAGCCACAAAAGCTTTCTTTGAGGAGGGGTTGTTTTTCTACTATCAGCAGGCTTTCAAGAAAGCGAAACAACGGTTTGAAGCTGTATTGAGTCTTAACCCAAGGGATACGGTGGCTCAAATCTATCTTGAGCGATCGCGATCACAAGAAGCGAAGATTCGACCCTTCCCTTTAGGCGAAAGCGGTTTTCAGGTGGATAGGGCACCCTAACTCTCCAATTTCTCCAGTTCAAGCCCCATCGACAATAAGCTTAGCTTGAAAATAGGAGTCAGGAGCCTCTAACGTTCGATCGTTTGATATTGTCGGTGATAGGACATGTAAGAGTCAGGCATGTATCCTTTGATGCCATTGGCAACGACACCCAACACCGAAGCTCCGGAGATTTTTAAGCCATCTAAGGACTTGGTGAGTAAAGAACGGTCTGTCTTCTGAAGTCCAACCACGAGAACAATACCATCTGTATTTGCGGCTAGGATATTGCCGTCTGCCAGACCTAACAAGGGCGGGGTATCGTAGATGACCAAATCAAAAAAGGCTTGAAATTGCTCCATCAGATACTGCATCTTTGCCGAAGAGAGGAGTTTGATGGAGTCAGAGGTTGGCTGGCCAGCAGTGAGGACAAAGAGGTTTTCCTCAACAGACGATCGCACGATCGCATCATTCAAACTCAAGTCTGTTGTGATCACATCACTGAGTCCCTGCTCGTTTGGTAAACCTAAGCGGACATGAAGCTGAGGACGACGGAGATCGGCATCAATCAGCAAAACGCGCTGACCTATGGAAGCGGCAGTCTGTGCCAAGTGAATGGCAACGGTAGACTTGCCATCTCCCGGAACAGCAGAACCAATCACTAATGAATGAATGGGAGAGCGGGCGCTGAGGAGGCGAATATTGGTATACAGGGAGCGGAATGCCTCTTGGAAGGCCGCAGAGCGCTGATCATGAGCCTGCGCTGCCAAGGGGAGTAAGGCATGGGAACTAACTTCCTCCATAAACGCTGGAGCGAGTTTGGGAGTTTTCCCATCCAGTTTTTTAAGTTTTCTCGCGAAGGGAATTACTCCCAACAGCCGCAGCCTGGTTGCCGCTTTGATTTCCTCAGGCGTATGGAATACCGTGTGCAGAATCTCCACGACAAAACCGATTCCAACTCCCATGAGCAGACTTAACACGCCTGCGATCGCTAACTGGCGCTTTGTTTTTTTCGCAGAAGCAGGAATTGGCTTCCCAAACTTGTCACGCGGCATTTCTGGGGCAGCAATGATCTGCCAAGGCGTTTTTCGTTGGGACGCATCTAACTGTAAGGTTTCTCGTTTCTCTAAGAATTGCTTGAGGCTGTCTGTTGCCACTTGTAATTCCCGCTGGAGATCGGTGTACTGACGGATAACAGCAGGAAATACTTTAATTTTTTCATTAATTTGGCTTTCAGCTTCTGCCAAGGAGCGATCGCGAGCCTCTAATTCTCTGATTTTGCTCGCCACATTATCAAGACTCTTCTGCGCTTCTTGAGCCAAGACGGCTCGTAAATTTCGCTGCTTTTCCCGTAAATCTACAATCGTTGGACTATCTTCTCGAAACCGAGCGGACTGAAGCGCTATGTCCGCTTCAACTTTTTGAAGCTCTCCGATCAGTCTCTCGTAAGCACCAACTTGATTGGTTTCACTAGTCAGAACCGAAGTTGTCTCCCCTCTAATCAGCTGTCTTTGTCGAGTTGAAAAAGCCGCTTTCGCCTGCGCCAGTTGGGCTTGAATATCAATACGCTGTGACTTAAGATTCTGCGCTTGTTCAGTCAGGGATTTCCCTGTTGCTTCTGGCTCATTGAGTGTATATTGCTGCCGAAGTTTTTGCAGTTGTCCCTGGAGGTTATCCACTCGCTTCTGAAGATCTGGCAGTTGGTCATCAATATATTGAACCCCTTGGCGCAAGCTGTTTACGCGCTCATCAACACTATAATTCAAATATATTTTTGCCAGCTGCTCTAGGATATATTTAATTTTATTGGCATCTCTATCGAAATAACTAATATTTAAAATCTTGGTGCCTTGCTGTTTTCCATCTTTTTCATAACTGACTCGTACAATTTCCAGCTGCTCCATGAGTGAGTTGTAAGAGACGTCTGGATACCGAACTTGCAGCTCTTTAATGATTGGCTCCATCAACTTGGGACTTCTCAATACCCGGATTTGAGTTTCATAGTCCATCAAATCGGAGTTTTCGATTCCCAGTCGGGAAACGTCTGCCGCACCCGTGTTGACGCCGGTTTGAGCCGATAAGGATAATTTAGCCAACCTACCTTCTGCCGTGATTGGCTCGACTAAAACACTAAAGGAACCTTTGAAGGTAGGTGGAATCTTTCTGGCTTGCCAAATAATGTATCCGCCTGAGATCCCCGCCAGTATGATTGCTGCCGCCGCCGTGATCGGGGCTCTACGACGCACTACAGCAAACAGCCAAGCCAAATCCAGGGTATTGCCATCCCCTGCTTCCAGCTCTTGGATATCACTGCGAGACCTAAGCTCTGGTAAATTTCCCCCT
>NZ_DATNPA010000204.1:0-2654 GCF_036703385.1 Allocoleopsis sp.
TTTAATTAAAGCTCAAACCGAGTATGCCAAGCAGTTGGAAGGGGCGGATATGATTTTGATGCTCTCCAGTATGCTGCACTCGATTGGGGTGGGGAATATGACACCTGCGGGGGTGAAGATGGTGTGTGTGGATATTAACCCATCGGTGGTGACAAAATTAAGCGATCGTGGTTCTGTCGAATCCGTCGGCGTCGTCACGGATGTTGGTTTATTCCTCAGTTTGCTGGTTCAGCAACTGGATAAATTGACCAGTCCTTATCAGATCGTCGTCTAGGGATTAATGGATATAAAGCCCGCTACTAAGCGGGCTTTGTTTTTTTGTCGTGACTTCCAGTTGAATAAACGGATAGGCGTAGGTTGGGTTGAGGTAAGAAACCCAACATTCATACCTCTTGGTGTTCGGTTTCGCTTGCGCTCTACCCAACATACAATTCGTAACTATCGCTCTTCTGTCACTCCCGGAAAATAAAAATAGCAGCCAACTGATGAAACCCCTACTCAATGGACAGTCTAGTGATCGCTTTCCTGATAGAAACCTATGTCTTAAGTCCCAAGGGTGAAAGGCTTTCTGTGTAAGGCTTCTAGAGTTTTTTCTGGCGAGAGTGACAGAAGAGCGCTATAGCCCTTCTCGATTGGATAAGGTACACTGTGACCTCTCTCCAAACCTCTCTCCTACAAGGAGAGAGGCTTTAATTCTTACTCCCCTTCCCTCGTAGGGAAGGGGTGGGGGGTTAGGTTATTCTGATGTACCTCACGCAAATGAGAACTGCTGTAATCAACCGGACATGATATGACTCAGGGTTCACGCAGGCTGAATAAACAGTTGGTGGATAAAGCACTCGAAGAGATTTTGACCCCAGCGCTGGAACCTTTTATTAGGCGCAGGATGGAGTCCAGATACGGCTCAAACTGGTTGCAGGATGCACCACTGCGTTTGGAAGATTACTACTTTGCCAACAATGACCTCAAATGGAGCGACCCAGCTGCCGTCATAAGTTTATTGCTAGACCAATGGAACGAGGCGTTCTTTGAACGGAACAAGCTTGATAACCGTGAACGCAGTTGGCTCTATGAAATACGGAATACACGCAACGAAGTCAAGCATAATAATGACGTGTTTGACTATGACTATAGCTTTCGCGCCTTGGACAGTATAGAGCGTTTGCTGAGTGCGGCTGATGCGAAAAAAGCTGCCCAGGAGGTGAAGCAGTTAAAAGAACAGTTGCAAAAATCTCCACCAATGGGAGTGCGTCCTGAGTTCCAAGCGCTGATTCAGGAAAAAACCGAGGGCTTTGTTGGGCGGGGATTTGTGTTTAAAGCGATACAGGATTTCCTGACCAGCCAGAGCAAGGGATACTTTATCATTGAAGCAGACCCTGGTGTAGGCAAAAGCGCTATTCTGGCTGAGTATGTGCGGCGCACAAAATGCGTGTTTCATTTCAATATTCGTTCTCAAGCTATCAATCGCGCTGAACAATTTTTGCAGGGAGTCTGTAGTCAAATTATTTCCCGCTACAGCTTGTCTTATCCCTTAAACTTGCCACCGGATGCTACACGAGATGGTAAATTTCTCGCCAAATTATTAGAAGAAGCGAGTGCCAAACTTAAATCAGGGGACAAGCTCGTTATTGCGGTTGATGCACTCGATGAAGTTGACCAAACTGACCATAAAAGCAGCAATATTCTTTATCTACCCGTCACCCTACCCAAGGGAGTTTACTTTGTTCTCACGCAACGATTAATCACCCTACCGTTAAATGTTAATCCCGTTCCCCATCGTTTCGACTTGATGCAGTACCAAGCGGAAAGTTTGCAAGATATCCAAAGTTACATTCGTACTCGCACCCAGAAATCACCCCAGCTACGGGAATGGATTAATGGGCAAGGGTTGAGTGTGGATGATTTTGTCACCCAGCTAGGGAACAAAAGTGAGAACAATTTCATGTATTTGCGCTATGTGCTGGGGGAAATCGAAGGCGGTAAGTACGCAGATTTGACCATCGCCCAACTGCCACAAGGTTTGATGGCGTATTATGAAGACCATTGGCGGCGGATGGGGATGCTGGATGAACCCTTGCCGATGCACAAAGTTGCGATCGTATATTTTTTAGCGGAACTGCGAGAACCTGTTTCCCGGCGTTTGCTAGCTGAGTTATGTGGTGAGAAAGCTGTGCGGGTACAGCAGGTACTCAACGAATGGCAGCAGTTTTTACGGGAAGTGCAGGTTGATGCTGAAACGCGCTACACCATCTATCACCAAAGCTTCTCTGATTTCCTCTATCGCAAGGATATTGTGCAGGCATACGGGGATGACTTTTCTTAATAAGATTAAGGCGAGAATTGTCGATAACTTTAGCGGCGGTGTCAAAACTAAGGATATCAGGAAACATTTAAATAGGCTGGTGTTGGAAGATAGGGACTATGCCTTAAAGCATTTACCAACTCACATGGTTGAGGCGGGTCGGTTCGAGCAGTTGTACCAATGGCTAACTGATTTTGATTTTATTGAGGCGAAGGTTTCCCATCTGGAAATTAAAATTCAGGCGTTAATAGAAGATTATGAGTTGGCTTTGAATTCTGATGTTGTGCTTTCTGGTGAAAAACAGAGAATTCTGAGATTAATTCAAGGGGCGTTACGTCTTTCAGAACATATT
>NZ_DATNPA010000205.1:0-5434 GCF_036703385.1 Allocoleopsis sp.
AAGTGTAGTAATGTCTCTCAAAATGCCATCAATGCGATAGCGGACTCGCAAGCCTTCTTGGGTAGGCTCCAGATGAATGTCGCTAGCGCCGTAGCGCACAGCACGTTCAATAAGAGTTTTGATCCGAGAAATTTGATTATCTGCCCTCCTCAAAGAGAGTTCGGTAATCTCACAAATGTTATCTGGCTCGATATCTGCTTCAGCTACAGAAACAGCAGTTGAAGTCGAGGGCGTTACCACAACAAGTTTAGATAGGGGAACTCCAGAGCCAGCAGGGTGATGAACCAAATACCAGGAACGATAGCTGCGGAGAGATATGGAAACCGTCTTAATTGAGGTTGAAGTACGACGGCTCAAAAGAGAAATAGCTCCCGCGTCAAGTTCAGTAGGGGTTCCGACATAAAAGCACCCCTGCCACAACAATAAAGGGATGACAGGTGGCAGATCCTGGCGGTTAGGGAAAAAACGGAAGAATCGATTACTCACCTCGTCGGAAAGAAGGTCAAAATTCACGGAACCAGATGGATCGACCAGTTGAGCGATCGCTTCAGCACAAGTGATTTGCTTGTTTTGAAGTCTGACCCACGGAAGTTGTAGTGAAGACTGAGCGCAAGAATTGAGACTAACGCGCTCTTGGAAAGCAGCCGTCATAGTTTTAATTATTAATTAAATTGATTTCAAGGTTGACTCGCAAGGAGTAGCACTTTCATGGAGTCACAAGTAACCGAACTTCCGCTCAAAGTTTAGATAAACTCTCGCACTTGGAGTAGCGTCGGTCAAAGCTCCTTCTGTGTTGAAGATATTGGCTTTCATATCGGAGACTCAATCTTACTTAAGGAATACGCCAAAAGTTAGAGAAAGAATTTAAGAGAATGAAAAGCTTGAAATATGGTAAAACTTGAACCAAGACTATATCCTAAGTTAGATAACAAGAAAGTAATATTACGTCAGTTACTTTAACGTATTTTCATTATTGGCGAGAGCGATATCTCTCATGGAAAATTAACAGTCTTCATGAAAAAACCAGCATGAAATACACAATGGGACTCATCACTTGCTCAGGGTCAAAAAGCCAAGAAGCGACGCAGGCGAAAGATCTGTACCAAGGAGATTTGTTTAAAAAGTCACGAAAGTATCTGGAACTAATCGGGATAAGATATGTGATTCTGTCGGCAAAGTTAGAAGTGGTAGAGCCGGAGGAAGTGATCGAGCCTTACGACTGCACTCTTAAGGACAAGAGCTTTCGAGAGCGATCGCGTTGGGCGAGGGAAGTAGCCCATAAAATCGAAGAGATAGAGCCAAGAGGAGGAAGCTTATTGGTATTGGCGGGAAAAAGATATAGGAAATTCGCCGATTATTTACCAGTGGGAAAATATAGCCTGGAAGTCCCCCTAGCGGGTAAAGGCATAGGACAACAACAAGCATGGTTAAAACATCAAATTCAAGCGTTGCTAAAGATCGCGTCAATCCAGGAAGGGAGAATTTTCTGATTTCTGCCGCGTTCTTTAACTCGATGCTGACATAAGATGCCGAGACGCTAATAGACTTGGTTCTGGAGATGAAAATAAAGATTAATGCAGACAACTTAAAAAAAATGCCTGCCAAAAGGAATAGAGAGGGAAAGGCTGTAACGGCATGATGCGCTTTTATAAGCTTCGCTTGCCGTCCTCTAACTTGAGAGATACTCACAAAGAGAGACCCTCCCACAGGGAACGACGATCTATTAATTAAATAAGAGAAAACACTATCGCACTCCGGAGGTACTTGCAAGACGCCAATAGCGCAAGCTAGAAGAGCAAAGCAGATCGCAATTTTTCCCATCTGATTCTCTCTCTTCCATCTGATACATCCCGTTTAATTCTCCCATCTAATGATTTAGGCTTTCCACCCTTTAATGACCTCCCGATCGGGCTTTCCATCGGGAGGATTTTTATTGAAATCATTGAATACTCGCTTCCATAGATTGTTTTTACAAGCCCTATGGCGCTTTTATAGCAGCGTGGCAGGGTATAAATCCAATAGCTACCGCTAACTGTGTAAAGAAACTTTGTAAAAACACGCAGCGTTTAGCGTCATTGAAATGGAATTTGTGAAAATTGACCTTAGAATTTTTGTGCTAATCGCACTATGTCATCAGGATAAAAACTAAAAATATATTTTTTTTAGATAATAAATACAGGGAAATGCATAATTTTTCAACCAACTATTAGGTGAAAGTATGCTACACGTTCTTTCAAACCGAAAAAACGCTTGGAGTGGAATCGAAACTTAACTTAATCCGGTTCAAGATATTGTTGCCTGATCTCATCCATATCAAGCAATTGAGCCAGCGTCTGAATTAACGCTCTCTTCTGGTCGAGTGGCACGTCTTCTCGCTGTAGCCAAAGCAGAATAAGTCGCCTTAGCCCATCAAGTTCAAGGTTCAAGTCCGTCTCAAAGAAAAATTTGTTGCTGGCAAGTCGGCAATACAATTGCAAGTTTGCTAGCGCAACCTGCTGCCAATCGATGCCGGAAAGCGCGAGCGTTGCGCTGGTGTCTAGCGCAGATTGCGAGTTTGGGTCTAAAGAACGGATGAATTCGCGCAGAACATCAGTTTTAGTCCTGCGGTGTACCTGGCAGTGAGCCTCCAAAATCTTCAATTCAGCGCTAGGTAGCCGAATGTTCAATCCCTGTGATGACATGGTGTTAAAATGTAGTGTGTTGAAATTTGCGATACAAGTATTGAAATTTGCGATACAAGAATCTATTATAGAGATGCACTGGTTTTTTAGATAGATCAACACAAAGCTTTGAGTTGGGGTTAACCTGCCCAACGCATTGCTAGCGCTCGCACCCTCCTCGACAGGAAAAGAGAGAGCGAGTGCAAGAGTGTTGACTGGCACTTACACAGTACAGGTATCCAGCTCGATCTTCATACCGTTGTCAAATTCCACACGGGTTGGAATTTAACAAGAAAAATCACGTAAATCACGTCAAAAAAAATCAAGCAATTGCTCGAAAAGAACGCACGACATAAATGCGATCGTTTGTTCTAAGACAGCACGCTTAGATATTCGTCTGGCTACAAGTAATGAGTTCACAACAAATCAAGGAACCAAGGTTCTTTGCCGCATTTGGAAAAGGCGACTATTTCAAGTGCGGTGAAGATGAAAAAACACGACTGGGATTTTGGAACTTCTTCGCAAAGGGCATAAAGCCATACGGCTATCTGTTCTCATTAACCTATCGATACGCTATCTTCCCAGACCGAAATACCCCAGTGTTCGGAGACTGCGGAGCGCGAAGCTATCGATTTGAAGAAGAACCAACAATCAGAGGTCAAAAAGTCACAGCGCAATGGGCGATCACTCAGTATGAGGAGTATTTAAGGGAACACGTTGAGCGATATCTAGTTGCCCCCGATCACATCCTGATAGAAGGGCTGTCCCACAAGCAGTTAGAGCAAAGGCGAGAGTTTAACTGGACTCAAGCTGTAAATTTCAGAGCGCTAGTCCCTGACTGTGACAATACAACGGCGATCGCCGTAGCTCACGGGATTACTACAGGTGAACGAATCGACTACGCTCGATCGCTAATCGACATAGGTTACAAAGCAATCGGTTTAGGCGGCTTGGTAGGGATAGGCTCTGTCAAATATACGCTCTCGGTTGTTAAAGCAATCGTAGAAGCGTTGCCACCGGAAATCTACGTTCATGCCTTTGGCTTGTGTTCTCCGGCATATGTCAAAGAATTTGCCAACCTGGGAGTAAACAGCTTTGATGGGTCAACTCATCTGCAAGAAGGGTTTAAGGGAATTTTCCTAGAAGCAATTGAAGGGCAACTGAGGCGGCATCATTGCTCCTCAAACCGAATAACAATTCCCTTTTGCGGATGTGTTCCATGTTCCCTGCTCTCAAAAATGGGTATCGAGCCTCGCCTCTCGAACAACCGACCCAACAACTTAGGGAGAGTTGTTCACAATTTAGAAAGCCTGGTGCGATCGCACAGACAAGCCACGTTGAGCAGGCGAATCGTTTTGGTAGCCTGCGTTGCCAGAAAACTCGATCGGGCATCACCGGCTAAAGAGCTTTATTGCTCTCAGTGGTTCCGAACTGCTTGCAAATATGCCTCATCAACCGGGTGGGAAGTGTATTTCCTAAGCGCCCGACACGGGTTAGTGCATCCCGATCAAGTGCTGCAACCCTACGAATGCAACCCCAAAAAGAGGACACGCAGCCAAACTAAGAAATGGCAAACAATGGTTGTAAACCAGCTAAAAGAACTGGCTCCAGAAGGCGCACAGTTCACAATTATCGGCGGAAAAGCTTACTACAAAGGCGTCAAAGAGCAACTGGAAAAAGTTGGTTCGTACACGGTATCAACACCGCTTAATGGGCTGGGGATTGGCTGGCAATTAAATTGGCTAAAAACTCACACACCCAAGTACGAACAGCTATCTCTCTTGGGACTGAAAGAAACTTACGCCTAACGCCTGCGCTGCTCTTGTCTTGCTCAAAGCCTGTGAAGAGCGCTAGTTTTCCTCTCTTGATGTCTCATAAATCGCTAGCGCTCTCGCACACAAGAAATAAAAACACTCTCCACATTCTTAAATCTATGACAGCCGGACTGCAAGAAAATCCTGTTCAAGAAGGGTATCAGGCTTATGCGATCGTGCGTAAGCGGGACTTAAAAGCCCTAAACAAGACGACTATTCGATTCAGAATTTCACTGCAAGGAGCCTCAAAGAAAGCAGCTCCTAAGTGGAAACAGGTTCTCAAAGCAGAGAAGCCGTCAAAGAGTACAGGTGAACAGACCGATACAAAACCAGAATCCGACTTAGAGAAAATTACCAAGTCTAAAGTGGGATTGCGGGGAATATCTGTATTCGAGGCGTTGGACGATGCGGCAACACAAATTCGGCAAGAAATCGAAGACATCCAATCGTGGATGATGCAAGACAATGGTGAGTATGTTTGCAGCTTAGATCTCGCACCCTTAGTATGGGCAAAGATGATTTATGTTCGAGACGAACTAGCACCCCAATTACGGGAAAAATTAAAACAGGAACACTTCAAAGGGCTAAAAGATTTTGAATATAAAATTGATGAGTTCCTCAGCGCCCAAACCTGGGATATAAGTGAAGAACAAAGAGAGGAAGCCAAAAGCCAACTCCTTAGAAAGTTCCCGGATATTTCAGAGCTAGAAGACTGCCTGCAAGTCGTAATTGCACGACCTGTTATAGTTCCAGCCCTAAACGAACAAATGAACGAGGAACAGGCACTGTGCCTGAACCAAATCACGCAGTTCATCGAAAATTACGACAAGGATTTGCAGGAGAATCTGACCCGCTCTGCGATCGCTGGTGGACAGCAATTAGCCGCTCAGTTATTGGAAGATTTGGCGAAGTGGGAACCAGGAAAGAAGCCCGTTCAGTTTCGCCGAAGAATAGAAAAGC
>NZ_DATNPA010000206.1:0-7979 GCF_036703385.1 Allocoleopsis sp.
TCTGATGTTGATTGTGCCGGTTGTGAAAGGACACGAACTTCTCGGATTTTTACCTGATTAGTATTGGGGTTAATATTTCCCTGAAGCGCAATGCGATAAAGACCCTTAAGATGAGAAAATTGAACACTCAAAATTCCACCAAAATAGTTATCGGGCTGTGAAGTAACCGTGAGCATAGCCGGTTGATCGTCAAACTCACCACACCAAATTTCGACCCTTGCCCCCGTCCGAAAGAATGACCACGAGTAGGAGTTATGAAGCGAGTCTTGACCCATGCCGGTCATTTGCTTCTCATCGGAAGACAAAGTTCCTGCATTTTTTCCCAAATTCCACAATCCAGCGTAAGGTTCTGAAAGGACACGAATTTCTCGCATAGTTACCGCCTTTGTTTGGCGGTTAAGGTTGCCTTGAATCCCAATCCGAGAAAGACCATTTGAGGATTGGACAGTTAAAATTCCACCAAACCAATCACCTAAGTGGTAAGTAATTGTAAGCGTCGCCAGTTTATTTTCAAACTCGCCGCACCACGTCCCAAGCAAGGGAGAATTTAAATCTTTGAGTATCTCCTCAGCGGATTGATACCGTGCTTTTACCTCACTCTTGAGCATCTTGTCCAAAATCTGCCCTAGCTGTTTACTAAGTGCTGCCCCACGCGGCTTGGGTACGTCTTGCCATAACCAGCGAGTTTCCTTAGGGTTGTAGAGAAGATGGGGGTTCGTGCCAGTCAGGAGATGAATACAGGTAGCGCCTAAGGCATAAAGGTCGCTCGCTGGATAGGTTTCACCATAGGTCATCTGTTCGGCAGGTGCATAACCCAGAGTTCCACAGTACGTTTTCCGTGCTACCACCGTGTTACTTAGCTGTTTAGCTACACCGAAGTCAATGAGTACCAATTTGCGATCGCTCTTGCGCCGCATGATATTTTCTGGCTTAATATCCCGGTGAATCACACCCCGCTGATGGACAAACTGCAACACGGGTAAAAAGTCAAGCAACAGTTCCCGAATCTTGGCATCACTAAATCCCCCTTGCTGTTCCAACTCAGTCAGCAACGTTTGCCCTTCAATAAACTCCTGCACCAAATACAGGTAATTGTCCTCCTTGAAGTAAGCCAACAGCGCGGGAATCTGCGGATGTTGACCTAGTTGTTGCAGTTGCCATGCTTCTTGCTGAAACAGTTGAGTGGCTTTTTCAAGTACTGCCTGTTCCTTGATTTGCGGTGCAAATTGCTTGATAACACAGCGTTCGTTTAGCTTATCTATGTCTTCAGTCAGATAGGTTCTACCAAATCCCCCACTACCCAGGATGTGAATGGGACGATAGCGGTTTCGCAGCAATACCAGTTTTTTTCCGCAACTCCGGCAAAATTCAAAGCCATCTGGATTTAGGGGATTCTGGCAATCGGGATTGAGGCAGCAGGTCATTAGGGGAGAAGGATTGGAATTAATCTATGGTAATTTTTCCCCTGATGAAACCTAATACCAAGTTGCACTCCAACTTATCACTCTCTCTTTCTCTTACCTCAGCGTCCTGGAGTGCCTCTGGGGTTTGTTAAATTCCCTGCTAGACAATACTAGTTTACGGCATAGGGGAGCGGGTCTTGCAAGCCCAATTCAGCAAAAGCGGCAAGTCGCAACTGACAGGAGTCACAACTACCACAAGCCACATCGCCCCCGGCGTAGCAAGACCAAGTTTGTTCCCACGGAACACCAAGCTGATTGCCTAGCTCAATAATGGCAGTTTTTTTGAGGTCAATTAGAGGCGTCACAATCTCGATCACTTGTCCCTCCCGACCCTGTTTTGTCCCCAGTTCAAAAACCTTTTGCATGGCCTGGATATAGTCGGGACGGCAATCGGGGTAACCGGAATAATCCAAAGCATTCACCCCCACATAGACTCTTTGAGCTGCGATCGCTTCTGCGTAGGACAGACCAAAACTCAAAAAAATCGTATTTCGAGCAGGTACATAGGTAATGGGGATGTTCTGAGACATCTCATCTAGGCTGCGATGTTCTGGTAAGTTCATACCATCATCCGTCAACGCTGAACCACCCCACTGTCGCAAGTCAAAACTGACTCTCTGATGCTCCTTAACGCCAGCACAACGTGCGATCGCTTCCGCTGATTGGAGTTCCCGTCGATGGCGCTGCTGGTAATCAAAGGAAATGGTATAGCACTCACAACCATCGGCCTGGGCTTGATACAGAACTGTCGAAGAGTCCAATCCTCCTGATAATAAAATAACAGCTTTCAAAATCCGAGTCCTTCATTCATGAGCTACTCGCGTTTAGGCTCTAGCGCTCTTAGCTCTTAATTGGCAAGAACTCTAAGTATATGGCAGATCAGCATGACCTGAGAATCCTGCTCGAACAGGTTGACGGGAGAGCCTGAGAAATTAACACAAGTAGTCCAAAAACCCCGAAAATCCCTGTCTTAATGGACGACCCAGAAACTGCCACATGTATCCGACGCTCTCGAAGTACTCAAACCACAATGAAAAGAAAATGACCGCCCCAAAGACCTCCTTAAATTTTTTGTTTGAGGGATCTAGGCAAAACTTTGGAATTCTTCACACTTAGAGGGGCTGTGGTACTATCTGGATGGTTTAAGGCGGCTCAGAATAAGCAAATCGACTTAGTTCCCGTGGTGGAGGAGCAGACAAGAGTGCAAGATAGAATGTGCCAAAGACATCTGGATGCCCATGTGCAGCGCAGCCTGCCGCAGCCAATCAAGATTGGCGTTATCGGCGTTGGCAATATGGGACAACATCATGCCCGCGTTGTAAGTTTTCTCAAAGACGTAGAACTTGTAGGGGTGGCAGACATTAATGTCGAACGTGGTTTGGACATGGCAAGTAAATACCGTGTCCGTTTTTTTGAGGATTATCGAGACCTTCTACCGTATGTAGATGCTGTCTGTGTTGCCGTCCCCACAAAGTTACATCACGAAGTTGGGATAACCTGTTTGCAAGCTGGGGTTCATGTCTTAGTAGAAAAACCGATCGCTGCCAGTATTGCCGAAGCAGAATCTTTGGTGAATGCCGCAGCCGAGTCCCAATCCATCCTGCAAGTTGGGCACATTGAACGCTTTAACCCCGCTTTTCAAGAACTTGGCAAAGTTTTAAAGACAGAAGAGTTATTGGCTCTAGAAGCTCACCGGATGAGCCCCTATTCGGATAGAGCCAATGATGTCTCCGTCGTCTTGGATCTGATGATTCATGACATTGACTTGCTGTTAGAACTTGCAGACGCCCCTGTGGTCAAGCTGACCGCCAGTGGCAGCCGTGCCGACAATTCTGGCTATTTAGACTACGTGACAGCCACCTTGGGTTTTGCCAATGGGATTGTTGCTACCCTGACAGCTAGTAAGGTGACGCACCGCAAAATTCGGCGGATTGCGGCTCATTGCAAAAACTCGCTGACGGAAGCCGATTTTCTCAACAATGAGATTCTGATTCATCGGCAAACAACGGCGAACTGCATGACTGATTATGGTCAGGTGCTGTATCGGCAAGATGGGTTGATTGAAAAGGTTTACACCAGCAACATTGACAAACTCTGCGCGGAGTTGGAACACTTTGTGGGCTGTGTGCGAGGCGGAAATCAACCTTCCGTTGGGGGTGAACAGGCGCTCAAGGCTCTCCGGTTGGCGAGTCTGATTGAGCAAATCGCTCTGGACGGTCAAGTTTGGCAGCCGATGGATAGAGATCGCCGTGACCTGCATGTTCGTCCTGTGTCAGCCGTCACTTATTAACAGTGAGTAGTGAGTAGTGAGCAGTGAGCAGCTGGTCACTATTCGCTGATTGAACACAACTCCTAACGGCACCCGAAGCGATCGCTCGTTGAGTTAAAAAAACTCCAATGAGTTGCAGCCTTTAGGTGTTGATGGAGGAATAGGAAGAGGGAATGGAGATAAGTTTTACAAATGATCCATTCCCTTTTCCCCGTTGGTGGAAGTAGCTGATAAGTGCAACAACGGAACAAGCGATCGCGCGATTGCTTCACTGACTCTCTGATTTCCTTCAGGACTTAGGTGAATGTGGTCGCGGTACAACTTCTGAGGTGTTTCAACGCGGTTGAACATCGGCAGAAAATCCAGATAGCGGATGGGCTCATCTTGGGTTAGCTTGGTCAGGCGATCGCGTGCCTTCAGCTCATAGTTACAGGCACCCGGTTCAGCAATTTCTCGCCATAGAGGTGTCATGGCAAGGACAAACTCAGCACCCGCATGAGCAGCTAGTGCTTGAATTTGACGGATCGCATCCAAGTTGAATGCTAAGGAATCGCTGTGAAATGCTTCTGTTTCCTGCTGTGCTAATCCAGAGCGAGGTTCAGGCAACTCTGGTGCCAAAGTAGGCGCTCCGTTGGCGTAGGAGGCTCCTTGGCAGGAGTGGCGATCGCTACTACCTGATTGGGTATTCTCCGAAGAACAGGGGGAGAGTGGAGGCATGGAAGCAAATTTCCTCCTCTGCTCATCTCTCAATCCCGCCAACTTCTTGGTAAGAGTCTTCATCCTTAAACGAGATAGCCTCGGTGAGAGGTAACGAGTGTACACTTCAGCCAATGCATAAGGAGGTTTCCGGTTCGGATAGTTGGGAGCGCGTCCTACAGGGTCGGAAGTTGGTGCCGCGGCAAATAAATCATCGGTATTGAGCAGCAATACGATCGCCTGAGCCTCGAAACTGCCAAAACGTTTTAGATAACCTAACTCATTCCGGGGGCCCCAAGAATTAGCCGAGGCATTCAAAACTTCTACTCGTTCAAAGGGCTTATGTCCAATGGAACTTTCGTCAGAGGCTACACGGACAGCGAGCTCTAGTTGAGTGGTCATCAGTGCTGAAATTGTCCGATTTTGGTCTGTCCACGATGCCCCATTGGCAACCGAATCTCCCAATAACAGCACCCGTAGTGTTGAGGTAGGGCGTGTATTTGTAATCGTCGAACTTCGCATAGAATACTCATTAATGGCAATGCGATTGCCAAACCGTCTCGTGCGTTGGTTGGGTGCGAGTAAGTAGCCAATTTCTGCATCGGCTAGATAAAGCAGAGGATTGCCAAAACCAAAGAGCAACCGTAATCCCACCTCTAACAGGAGGCATGACCCGACCAACACAACCACACTCACCAGCCCGACATTCACACATACCTCCATATTTCCTAAATCAATCCTGTGAATTATGGATTTATTCTCCTTTGCTCGCTAATCTAGACCAAGATATATTCGAGTGGTGACATCGCTTGAATTTATACAGGAGGAGCTAAAGCGCTATGTCAGACCTAAATCGTGGAATCATGAAGTTTAAGGGAGCTGATAGCCCAAAGGCGATCGCTATTTCGGCGGTGCTGGTTTTGGGTAGTATCGGTCTGCTTCTCTGGTGGGCACTGCAAGCCGCCTACACGGTGGGCTAATCACACAGGGTTCGAGTTATCAATTATGTCAACGAGCCAGTTTCTGCCCTGCTAGACCGCGAGAGTCAGCGAGTGGGACAAACTGAATCAGATCAAGCCCCTAAGCGAGTGCTCAGCAATTCCTGTGCCCCTTGGGCAATCGTATCTAGCGATATTCGAGTTTGCTAATTAGGTAAAAACGAGTCTATCGCGGTGATTGCCCTCAAGCACTCTTCGCTTTGTGCGATCGCAAAACGCTGAGGCTTACAGGAGCTTGCCTCAGCGCTTCAACGCGATAGTAGAATTTTAGCCGCTCAATTTTTTTTACCCAGCCTTTACTAGGTCAGTCGGGTAAAAACTTCTTATCATGAAGTTCTACAGTTAAAAGCACTGCGCTCTCAGCGTGATTTTTTTGCAACTATCATTTCCCTTCTACTTTCTTGGTGTCTCTGATATTGGCCCCCTTTTGGGACAGGTTTGGCTTGATATTGCTGTGCTGGTTTTTATGCTAGTGCTATCGGCTATTTTTTCAGGCTCAGAGACGGCAATTACCGCACTAGATAACCTCAAGCTCAGGGCATTGATTAAAGACCAAGGCGACCCAAGCGGAATGTTCCGGCTAGTTTTGGAGAAGCGGGCTCGGTTTATCACCACGCTTTTGGTGGGAAACAACCTGGTCAATAATTTTTCAGCAATTCTTACCAGTAACTTGTTTGCTATTTGGCTCGGCAGTGCCGGTCTGGGTGTTGCTACGGCTGTCGTTACAGTTCTTGTGCTGATTTTCGGAGAAATTACGCCCAAATCCGTAGCTATCAACAATATAATGCCAATTTTTAGGCTGACAGTACATCCTATCTATTGGCTGTCTAGGATTCTATCTTTTTTGGGAATTGTCTATTTCTTTGAAACCATCGCTCAAACAGCCATTCGATTTTTTCAGGGCGGGGTTGTCCAGGAAGGAGAATCGTTAAAAGACCTGACGTTACTAATTGAGGTCTTGGGGGGCAAGGGCAAACTCGATTTGGATAAACATCAATTGCTCTCGAAAGCTTTAATGCTAGATAGCCTCAGTGTTCGCGACCTAGTCAAGCCTCGGATTGATATGCGAACGATTTCCCATGAGGAAACCTTGCATAATCTCGTGAATTTCTGCTTAGAGACTGGATATTCCCGTATTCCCGTTCAGGAAGAATCAAAAGACCAAATTGTGGGAATTGTTCACCTCAAGCGGGCACTCCAGCAATTGACCTTCGCCCAAAAAGAAGGTCGCATTAATATCTTGGTCACAGAGGCAATGGACCCACCCGTTTACGTTCCCGACACGAAGCGAGTTGCAAACCTGCTCAAAGAAATGTTGCAACAAAGAGTACATATTGCTATTGTAGTTGATGAATATGGTGGAACAGTGGGATTAGTAACATTGGAAGATATCTTGGAAGAGCTGGTAGGCGAAATTTATGATGAAAGCGACTTCCCCAGCCGGGTAGCCAGGACTAGAAAGAGTAGTGCTTTCAACAAGGTAGTGCTTAGGGGGAGTGTCTAGGTAACATTCCCTGGCTCACCCGGCTATCGTCAAGTTAAGCTGGCCTTTGATAGCCAAAGCATCCGAAAATTTGGCATTCAAAAAAAATATTGGAAGTTGCTGGAAGTTGTGCTAACATTAGTATTTGTGAGCGAAATGGGTCGGTGCCCGAGTGGTTAATGGGGGCGGACTGTAAATCCGCTGGCTACGCCTACGCTGGTTCAAATCCAGCCCGGCCCACCACTAATTTGAGTAAAAGGTTAAGAGTAAAAAGTAAAAAGTTAATTTTTTACCTTTTATATTTTTACTATTACCTTTTTAATGCCCGTGTAGCTCAGTGGTAGAGCACACCCTTGGTAAGGGTGAGGTCACGAGTTCAATCCTCGTCACGGGCTTTTAAAAAATCTATATTCTGTACGGCTTCTAGTGTGAGGAGTTTGGTTGAACATTCATCAGACTCCTGAACCCTATACTGACGATGCGACCAAGTGTGAACAGTCCATTTCAGGCCGTCAACTCATTTGGATTCTCAAAGCGGGTTCCGTGCCCCACGTCGATATGCATGTGAACTACCGCACACCGACCCTATCGGGTTCGGAGTGGGCTTCTAGCTTCAACGACCGTTGCCCCTTACCCTGATGAGCAGGTGGTCTTACACAGTCTCGACTAGCAGGAACGGGGTTCCCTCCGCCCATAGTCATTACCCGGATGCCTTCGGTTCTGATGTTCAACGCAGCATTACCATCACGGTCGTGATGAGTACCACAGGAGGGGCAATCCCACTCTCTGATATCGAGCGGCAATTCATCAACAACATGACCACAACATGAACACTTTTTAGAACTGGGGAAGAATCTGTCAATTTCTACCAGCTTACCTTCCTTGCGTTCTAGCTTGTATGCAAGAAAATTGACAAACGTTCCCCAACCAACATCGGATATTGATGAAGATAGCTTACGGTTCCGTACCATACCCTTGACGTGGAGATTTTCCACAACGATGACTTGGCTTTTGTCTACCAGTTTTCTGCTGAGCTTGTGCAAGAAATCTTGGCGGGTGTTTGATACTCT
>NZ_DATNPA010000207.1:0-4364 GCF_036703385.1 Allocoleopsis sp.
GGTTTAACTAACATCAAGTAGCCTGCCGCTGACCCCATGAGAGCCAAATAAACAATCCAGCCATTAGGGAAAAGGCGGGTGATATTAGCAGCACCGACTCCAATACCAAACCAGAATCCGTATAATCCCAATTTGTATAGCGATAGGATAAATCGCGATTTGCGGGATGGTTTTACAACGATTGCTGGCACGGGTTTTTGACTTTGGCTGCCAGGGGTTTGTTGATGGAATAGTGGCGGTAATACTGAAATTTGGGGTTGTGAATTCTTGGAATTATTGTCGGGCAAAAACATTTCTTTTGCTCCCAAAAACTACTTTCCTCTGAAGAAATCAATGGCTCGACTGAAGAAATTATTGTTGCCATTAGTACTGGCACCGGAGTAACTTACTTGGGGTGAATTAGAAGCAGGTAGACCCCGTTGAATGGTGTAGTTATAGCCGTAATTCAGGAGGTTTCTGATATATTGTTTGCGCTCTTGCTCCACTTGCTGTGCGTCGGCTCTAGCTTGCTCATCGTCTGGTCTAGCGTCGATTTTCTCCTTTTCCTTCAGGAGTTTGGATGCCATCATTTGCAAGGACATATTTAGGTCGTATTCCGACAAATCAATGTAATCAGTAAGCTCCTGCTGCATTAGCTGGTCTGCCACTCTGGAATCTTGAGCTAATTTACTCTGATTGTTTTTGTAGCTCTTGTGTTGTAGCAGTACATCCAGCGTGTTTTTATCAATCTTTTTCATTCCGGCAACGCCAGCTTTTACGCATCGCGTTACGAAATCGTTATAATCAACAACTCCCTGGATATAATCCCTGACGTGCTCGGCTACCTTTTCCCAATTTTCCGAAAAGAATTTAGCTTGTTTGGCTTGGTCTACAAACTGCCCGAATTCTTCAGGAGACATATCAACGAAGGTTTCGGGATTTAAGCCAAAATAGGCTTGCATTAATCCCCTTACTTCTGGAGCATCGTCGTAGGCTTTGCATCTTCCACTAAGACTGGATGCTATGCCCTGGCTTCTCCCCGTCAAAGCTCCGGTGTACCGAACAATTGCGCTTCCAATTCCCATTGTTTGAGTCCTTTTACTGGTCAATTAATTCTGTTTCGATTATTTGTTGCAGCTTCCACACCCTGGCGAGAGTGAGACTTGTGGCAAAAGTTAGAAAAATAATTAGCGTCGTTAACAGCGCCAGAAGCTGGATAAGATTTTCACGTTTATCTTCATCCAGCTTCATATCTTTGCATTGCCTCCTTACTTGTCAAAAAATCCCTTGGTTTTCATCCAGGTCATCGAACTATTGATGAGATGCTGGTCTTCTTCAGTGCGTCCTAAATTAGGTTTATCAGGGTCATCTTTTGCGACAATCTCTGCACATTGAGTAGCAAGATTGACAGGCACTCCAGCGTCACTTAGGGCTTTCTCTGCGGCTTGCTTAAGGGATTCATTCATCGCTAATTCCTCCTTCCAATTCGGCACACTGCCGCGCAGAGCGCATGGCATTGGATGTAGAGTGAATGGAATAAAGAAGTCGCTGATTCTCCTCAACTGCGGCATCAAGGGCTTGATACCCCTCTTGCATCAGTTCCGGGCTGTAAGGAGAAACTGCCAATTCGCCCTTGAAAATTCAGAAGATTTTGCTGGGCTGGAGTAGGCTGAAATTCCTGTGACATCCTACTCCTCCTCAACATGGGTGTAGTGGATATTCAGCACCAGGGCTTCGGTTAGGGCAAGGATAGTGCCGTTAGAAAGTCGTTCCAAGTCTTCAATCTCCGATAGCAGGTCTGCAATCGGACTGGGCAAATACCCAGGAACGTCGTTGTAGATATCGCCCAGGCTTTGTTCGTAATTTTCTTTTTCAGCTACAGAAGCCATGTATCCCGCAAATACAGCTAAGAGCGTGTATTGCTCGGTTTTGCTCAAATTCTCGAAGTGCGCTCCGAGTTCTTCTTCAATGTGGTCTGGGAGCGTCGTAACGTAATATCCGAGCGTCTTTACCGATGTGCTAATTGTTGGCATGATTAAAAAATCTCCTATCGATTCGTGAGAGGTCTGGGAGTGGAGTTCAGCACCGGAGCCGGTCAAACTATCGGTGCTGGCACCCGTAATTTTGTCGATTACTGAGCCATAAAGCTGGCGTTGGCGCTGGCGAAAACGTTCTTGTCTCAGTTCTGATCGCGCTCTTGCATATCGCTGGCGGAGAGAACCTGGAGCCAAGTCTTCCCCTTCCCACTCTTGTAGCCATTCGCGGATTGCCTCGTAGTCTCCTGCGATTAGTAAAGACTCGATTTGGGCAGCACGAGCTGAGGATTCTTTTTCAACCTCATTGCGATATTGGTCAGCCCAATCTGACAGTTCTTGTATGCAATGAAGCCTATCTTCCTCACAACTTGGCGTTTTGGTTTGTCTGACTATCGGTGGTAAATTAGGCGGGTTCAACTTCCTCTTCCTCCTCTTCTTCTTCGTCTAAAGTGTCAAAAATTTCGTCCCATCCGGCTGCGTTCCAGCTATCACCGATGCTGTTTGAATCGGTGTTTTGTTGAACTTCAGGTTGCTGGTTGGCTAGCTCTAAATGGAGGTAAGCTAGGCTCTCCATAATAGAAAAATCTCCTACTCGTTTTCTTCATCTTTGGCTAATTTGATAAGCCGCCTTACTCGTTTTCGCTCCTGAGTTTCTTCCTTGGTTTTTGGCTCTGGTTGATTTTCAAGCCATTGCTGTTGTTTGCCAATAGTGAGAGCGTCAAGACTTATCAAAATACCGTTGTATTCGGCTCTTTTGTGCATGGTTTTTGCGCCTCGCTGATTGCCTTGATTAGCTCTTGCTTTCGCATCCTGGCAAAGCCTGGGATTTCCAATCGCTCTGCTTGTTGTCGCAGTCCTGCGAACGTGATTTGTTCGGTCAATAATTTGGTGATCATGGCAAAATTCTCAGAAAATTTAGAATTGTGGATTCGATTAGGGCTATGAATATTGCCCAAAAAAGTAAGTGAGAAACTAAGCGGGTCATGCAGCAATTTCGTATTAATCTCTTGCCATCAATCCAGCACCCAGAACGAATAGCCCAAAGGCAATGCCAGCAGGCGGGAAAGCCAAGCTAATAGCTCCGGCTGTGGCGGTCAAAGTTCCGATAGCTACAACGTGAGACATAGTTTTCTCCTGTGGTTTTTGTTGGTTGTTGACAAGTGTTTTAAGTCCTTGAATTTCGGCTTTTAAAGCCGAAATTTCGGCGGCTGACAAGGTAGAGAAATAGGCTTGAATGTCTTCTTCAATTGAGAAGTCTTCAAACTCTATTTCTTGACGAAAAAAGCCTTGACATCCACGTTGCTTTCAGCTAATCACTGCTGAATCTGGGTTAAACGTTCGTTAGCTTTACTAGCCCTAGCTCGTGGATTGACTCCATATTTCTGTCGCAGGAAGTCTAGCCCGTTGGCTTTAATGGATTGGATTTGATTGAGCTTTTGCTGCCGCTCTAGGTCGCGATTTTCGTCGTAAGCTTCGTACACCAAAGCCTTACCAGCTTCTTTGGCGGCAATCAACAGTTCGGCTTCCGCGATTCCCGATTTAAACTCGGTTTCGGCGTCTAACTGTAGCTGAATATCGGCATTCTTAACGGCGTACACAAAGTCAGTGGAAACACCATATTCTTGAGCAATTGTTAAGGCTTCAGCTTCCGGTAAATGTCCGTTGTCGTTACCGTTATTCCCGTCACTACCCTTACCGTTATCGCTGGCTGCTGGTAGGGCAAAAGCCTGAGCCATCTCTTTGATTTCAGGAGCTTTATTTAACAGTTCCTGAACTTTTGGCATTGCCACGTCCGGAATTTCATCCCATTCTTCTACATCGGGAAATTCATTCAAAAGCTCAATCTGCAAAGACTCTAAAGATAAATTGTGCTGGCTAGCCAAGTCGCTCAATTGCATTATTCAATGTCTCCTCTGTTGCAAAAATGTGCGGGTTGAGTTTGGTAAATGTTTCGAGTTTTTTGAGATTCCGAAATAGCTTGTTTTGCTTGACGAGATACTTCAAAACTAAAAACTCAAACCAAGTGAACGGCGGTTCGTCAATGTAACTGACTTGTACATAACCGCCCCTGAGCTTTTGCTCTAATTGCTTTTTGCGCTCAAGCGGGTAATCGGGATTTCGCTGCAATGCAGAGTCCCAATAAGGCTTTATCTTTCGCGCAATCAGCCGATACTTCATCAACTGGCGATCGCTAATTCGCAACTCCTTCAACGCATCACTCAAAGAAATGTGGGATGGCGTGTTTTGCCCTACTTCAATCCAATCTGTTGGGGCAATCCCCGTGATTCGGGTAACCTGCGGTGATACTTCGGCAAACGTGGCTCTCACCTCCTGAAATATTCGTTATGT